>JANQME010000192.1 GCA_028280205.1 Longimicrobiales bacterium | reverse complement strand
CCGCACGTCATGCAGATCCGCAGGTGGACCCAGCGGTCCCCGCTTTCCAGGCACTCCTCGCAGCCCTGGGTGCCGGCGCGTACGGGGCCGAGACCCTCGACGTGCACGCAGCCGGGGCCCCTCAGGGAGAGCCGCAGCTCCTCGTCCGGGTCGATCATCTCGGCCGCTCGTCGGTGCAGCTCTTCCAGCCAGGTGCTCATCTCGCGCTCCCTCCGGGGCATGCGTTCGGTGCGCCGTCTGGTACCCGGCCGGTTCCTCTCACACCGCCGTTTCGGGCTCCGTCATCAGCTTGCGGGCCCGCATCACTTCTTCGAGGCTGGCGGCGGACATGGGCCGGCCGAACAGGAAGCCCTGCGCCTCGTCACAGCCGAGCTCGACCAGTCTGCGGCGCTGCGGCTCCGTCTCGACGCCCTCGGCGACGGCCTCGAGCTGCATGGCCTGGCACATCCGGACCACCGCTTCGGTGATCGAGCGAGCGCCCGCCCGGCGGGCCAGACCGCGGATGAACGATCGATCGATCTTCACGGCATGGAGCGGCATCTGGTGAACGTGGCTCATCGACGAGTACCCGGTGCCGAAATCGTCCAGAGAGATCCGGTATCCCGACTCGGCGAGGGCCCTGAGGAGCCCGATCGCCTCGTTCGGGTTCCGGATCACCGCGGTCTCGGTGACCTCGAACTCCACCGTACCCGGATCCAGCTCCGCCGTGGTCTCACGCACCCGGTCGACGAAGCTGCGTGAGAGCTGCTTCGGCGACACGTTCACCGAGACGCGGAGGTCCGTGACACCCATCGAGCGCCAGCGGCGGAGATCGGCCATGGACTTTCTCAGGCACCAGTCGCCGAGATCGCGCACGAGTCCCACCTCCTCGGCAATCGGGATGAACTCGGCCGGAGAGACCACCCCGAGCGACTCGTCCCGCCAGCGCACGAGGGCTTCGACACCCACGAGCGTCCCGCACTCGGGCCACACGCGCGGCTGGTAGTACATCTCGAGCTCTTCTCGTTCGATCGCACGGCGCAGGCGACTCGCCACGCCCATCCGGCGGGACTGCCGCTCGTGCATCGCCTCCTCGTAGAAGCGATAGCGTTGCGACGCCGCCCGTGCCGTCTGGAGTGCGCTCTTGCCGTCCTGGAGCAGCTCGTCCGCGGAGGTCGAGTCGTCGGGGAAGAGGCTGACCCCGACCGTCGCCCCGAGCAGGATCTCCTGTCCGTCCACCACGTACATCTCCTCCACCGCGGCGACGAGCGACTCGGCGAGCGCCGCCGCTTCCTCCCGACTCGTAACGACGTCCACGGCCACGAACTCGTCCTGCCCGAAGCGCACGGCGGTGTAGGCGTCCGGGCTGCGCCGCCGCCGCCGGTCGTGACGCCGGGGTACCGCGAGCCTCGCCATGATGCGGCGCGCCACCTCACACAGGAGCTCGTCTCCCACGCGGTGCCCCATCGTGCCCTCCACCGCGGCGAAGCCGTCGAGCGCGAGCACGAAGACGGCGAGCGTCGTGTCGTCGTGTGCGGCCCGCTTGAGCTGGACGAGGAACCGCTCCTGGAGGTACTGCCGGTTGCCCAGCCCGGTGACCGAGTCGTGGAGCGAGAGGTACTCGACCTGTCGGGCCGAGTGCCAGCGCTCCGAGACGTCCTGGGCGGAGGCCTCGACGCGACTCACGCCATCGGCCGAGGACCGACGCTGGCCCCGGAGGTGCAGCACCCGGTCCTCACCCTGCCGGATGGGGATACGCACGTCCGAGCGGAAGGCTCCCCGGGACTCCCGGGCACGCTCCAGATCCTCGATAAAGCGGGCTCGGTCGTCCGGGTGGATGCGCCGCACGAGGTCGTCGATCCTCAGGTCGGCCTTCGCGTCGAGGTCGAAGAGGCGCCGGAAGTCGCGTCCCGCCTGCACCAAGTCGCTCTCGAGGTCGAACGACCAACTGCTGAAGCGTGCCAGCCTCTGGGCGCGCGCCAGGCGGACCTCGCTCTCGTGCAGTCGGCCGAGCATGTCCAGGAAGGCGCGGCCGAGGTCGCCCAGCTCGTCGTTCCGGCGCACCTCGAACGGTGCGTCGAGGGACTCGAGGTCGACGCGGTCCACGGCCCGCTTCAGCTCCCGGATCGGGCGGGTGAAGCTGTGCGAGAAAACGATCCCGGCGAGGATCGCGAGCAAGGTGCCCGCCAGACCGGCGAGTGCGAGGTTGCGGCGAGCGCGTGCGATGGCCCGGCGTTCGGGTTCGTACGTGCTCGAGAGCTCGAGTCCGGCACGGGCGTGGGTCGGCGGCGCGGCCCGCAGGACGTCGGAGCCTTCGGTCGTGTCCCAGGCCGGAGAGACGCGGACGCCCAGCACTTCGGACCAGTAGGCGAGCACGCCCGGCCCGACCGGGTCGACCGCCACCAGGTGGCCGGCCAGGGCCTCGCCTGTATGGAGCGGGATCGCGACCGTCGCAAAGAGCCCGTCCTCGGTCCTCAGCCAGTCGGGCTCCCCCGGGTGCGCCTCGTCGACCGCCCGGCGGACGAGGCGCACGTCCCCGGCCACGGCCGCGACCTCGCTGTCGAGCGACCGGAACGCGACGCCGGCCGCCCCCTGTCGTTCGAGCAGGCGCTCGGCGTAGTAGGTCAGCGTTGCCCGGTCTCCGGCCTCGAGGTTCGCCCGGAACTCCGGTGTCCGACTCACCGCGGCGTACCGCTCGACGACGTCGTCGAGGTGGTCGCCCATGATCCGATCGGCTGCCGAGGCCACGCTCGCCATTCGCTCCGAGGCCGCCGCCAGGAGGTCGGCGCTCAGCGTACGGTCCTGGAGGACGAGCGCGAGCGTCGTGGAGCCGACGGCGATCCCGCCCATGATCGTGACGAGACGGGCGAAGACTCCGAAGCGAAAAGGAGGCGTCATCGGCCGAGGAGCCCCGCGTCGATCCAGATCGGCTCGATGCTGAGACGTCCCGCGCTCACCTCGACGATGCGCACGGGCCCGCTCACGCGGCGACTCCAGATCGACAGACGGTACCGACCGTCGGCCAGGGGCCAGATGTCGTACCACCCGTTGTCGTCCAGTCGGTCGGACGCCGCCGCGGGCGTCACGAGCACGTCGAAGCTCTCGTCGGGGTGGAGCGAGCAGAAGAAGCGGACGCTGCCTCGATGCTCGACGACGAAGGGCGTCGACGAGGCCGACGGTCGGACCGGGATTCGGAGGTCGGCACCGAGGTCGGCCGAGAACAGGCGGTGGCTGAGGGAGCCGTCGTTCACGAACACCAACGAGTCGCCGGTCGCGACCACGGTGAGCGGAGGATCGAAGCGGTCGGAGGTCGAGCGGACGAGTACCCGCTCCGGAGTCCGGTCCTCGTGCGCACCGTCCAGGACCGGCTCGGCGGTCACCACGACCGGCCCGAGCGTCGTATCCGCGCCGGGTCGGAGCAAGACGCGAAGCTCGCCGCTGAGGCCGCCCGTGGGCTCCCCGCCCGGGCCGGCCGCCGTCGCTCCCACGCCGGTGGAGGGGTTCTGCCCACCACGGGCAGGAGTCACCATGCTGGCGGTCCCCACCACGCCGGTGTTCGGGATCGGAACAGGCGCGGGAAGACGGCTGCACGCCACGGACGCGACGGCGAACACGGTCGCCACGGCGCGTCCGACAGCCCCTGCACGTCGTCCCGTCGCTGCCATCGGACTCGCTCGGGTGGGGGTGGGGAGCGGATCGCCGCCTGGACGGCGGAAGGGTTACTCAGGGACGCAAGAAGGACGCCGGCGTCCGCGACCGTTCGGCGCATCCGTAGCGGTCGGAGGCTCGGTCCGGTGTGCGGTGCCCTAACCCGCTGCACCGTAGGAAGATCAGACGACGCGGCATGATGTCGGGATGGGCTGGAGGAGGCCGACGACCGCGTCGCGGCGTGCCGGAACGTGGCACCCTTTTCCGGCTTCCTGCTGCGCACGCCCCCTCACGTCGTGAACGATGTTCATCGCACACGACCCGGCACGTCTCGTAACCCTCGCGGCCTCCGGTCGTCTTGTCCGGCCAGGTTGTCCGGATCGGCCACATCGTCCGAACCCGGCCGGACGACGAGTGCGGTACAAAACACTTGTGGCAAAACGATTTATGGCGGTGGCGCGGAATGGCGCCGTTCATGCACCCCGGTGCGCCGAGCACCGCGACTCTTTACGGGAGGGATCGAGATGTCGCAGAACAACGCAGTCCGCTTGGCTCTCGTCGCGGTCGTGGCGCTCGGCGCTTCGGCGTGCGCGTTCGGGAGCGGGTCGAACGTGCCCGACCTCGGGTGGGGCATGGTCGACGGACCCATGTGCGAGGTCCGACTGGAGAACGGCTACGGGACGCCCGTCGAGCTGGGCGCGATCGTCGGAGGCCGGGAGATCGCGCTCGGCCTCGTGGATCGGGGTGACGATCAGCGCTTCGAGGTTCCGTGCTCGTACCAGGCCGTCACGGGCTTTCGGATTCTTCGGCGGGGACAGCGCTTCGAGTCCCGTGTCGATCAGCGGGCCCGGGCTCTCGTGCCCGGAGGCGTGACCGTCGTCGTCCTCGGGCGGTCGTCTGTTCCCGAGACGGGCTGACCGGGCGGGGTCCGGCACCCGCTCGTCCTGAGCGGAGTCCGCCGACATCGTCGAGGACGTTCAACCGAACGGCAGGCTCACGAGCCCCAGCTCCAGCGCCGGCGTGCCCTCCTCCATGCGACGCAGGTCACAGAATCCGTCACCCAGCTCGTGACACGATGGCACCAGCAGACC
>JANQME010000170.1 GCA_028280205.1 Longimicrobiales bacterium | reverse complement strand
CGTGGCGGAGTCCGCTCGCACGGCGTGGTGCCGGCGCACCACGTCGCGGTAGATGGACACGGTGGCGTCGGCGTGCTCGCGGACCGACGAAGGCTCGAGGCGCGCTCGTTTCGCAAGCGCTCGCACCCGATCGCGATCGTCGATCAGCTCCTGCAGCGCCCGGGCCAGATCCTCGGACGAGCCGGTCGGGACGATGCGGCCGTTCTCCCCGTCGCGCACCACCTCCTCGGGGCCGCCGCAATCCGACGTCACGACGGGGCGGCCGCGCATCAGCGCCTCCCGCGCGACCAGGGAGAAAGACTCACGCATCAGGGAGGGGACCACCACGAGGTCGGCTGGCTCGAGCACGTCGTCGAGAGTCTCGGGCAGGAACGGGGCGAGACAACGCAGCGAGGCCCTCTCGGAGAGTCCCACTCCTTGCACTTCGCCCGAGGAGACGGAGTACGCGTCGACGAGGAAGTCTCCGCGGAGCGCCGCCACCGCGTTGGCGAGAACCGGCAGCCCCTTGGCCACGTTCCCCGCCCCACCCAGGAAAGCCATGCGAAGCGGGCCCGTGCCTTCACCGGCCGGTCGCAAGCGCCGCGTCGGCCGGACCAGGCCGTTCTCGACCACCGTGACGAACTGCGACGGCAGGCCATTCTCGATCAGCTCGCCCCGCAGAAACTCCGACGGCACGAGGACACGTGCCACCGCCGTCGCGGCCGCGTCGAGGATCGCCCGCCTCGACCCGAAGTCGATCCCCTCCCTGCCGGAACAGCGCTCCGGACGGACGATCCTCGGGCACACCGCACCGCTGGGAGAAAGCCGGAACAGACACGGGCAGAGCCACCACCAATCGTGCATGGTGACGACCGTGGGGAGCCCCGCTTCGGCCGCCGCCTCGATCACGCCGACGCCCAACCCTTGGAGGCTGTGCACGTGCAGGACATCGGGCCGCGCCTCGCGGGCGAACGCGGCGAAGGCCTCGGACGCGATCGGGTTCCAATACCCGTCCGCAGTCCAAGGATGGAGGGCCCCTCCCACGTTGACCCGGAACGTGTCGGCCCCGTCCACGTCCCCTCTCGCCACCGCGCCCAAGGGCTCCCCGGCGGTGGAGCGACCGGAGAAGATCGAGCACGTGTGCCCGAGCGAGGCGAGCTCACGGGCGAGCCGCCGCACCACGAGCGTGGCGCCCCCTTGGAACTCCGGGGCGTACAGCGCGCTGACCAGGGCGACTCTCACGGCGTCGAGATCCTAGCAAACCCCCGCCGCCTGGAGCCTTTTTCTGGCACCCGAGCCAAGGCCCATTTGCTTCGGAGGCGGTTGGGCCTAAGATGTCGGAGCTTTCGGTGCGGTGATGGGAGAGGGGAAATCAGGGCTCGGTCCTTGGGTGCGTGTAGACCAATCGACGGTCTGCGAGACCCGGGTTTTCAACGTTTTGCGTCACACGAGCCGCTCGCCGCGGACCGATCGCCAGCACGACTTCTACGTGCTGGACGCAGGGGATTGGGTCAACATCATCCCCCTCACCGACGACGACCGAGTCGTCCTGATCCGGCAATACCGCCACGGGATCGAGGACTTCACTCTCGAGATCCCCGGCGGCATGGTCGACGACACCGACGCCTCCCCTCAGGTCGCCGCCGAGCGCGAGATGCTCGAGGAGACCGGCTACGGCGCTCGCGTGCTCGTCCCCCTCGGCCGGATCCACCCCAATCCCGCGATCCAAGCCAACTACTGCCACACGTTCCTCGCCCGCGGCGCAACGTACGCCACCGAGCCGTCCTTCGAGGGAACCGAGGAGACGGAGGTGGTGCTGGAGCCGCTCGAGAGGATCCCCGATCTCATCCGCGGAGAGAAGATCACACATGCCCTCGTGGTGGTGGCGTTCCATTGGCTAGCGCTCCTCACCGGAAAGCCGTCGTGAGCGTCGCCGATCTATCGCCCCGGGCGGCCGCCGGTTCCGGCTGGGACATCCTGGACCGGCTGCCGCTCGCCGTAGCAATCGTCGACCGGCGCGGAACGATCGTTCACGCCAACCGCGCATGGACGCTCGCCGATGCCCCACCCGTAGGGGCTCCCCTCGCCCAGCTCTGGGACGAACGCCCAACCGAACGCTTGGTGCGCTCCACCCTGCAGCTCGGGCTCGACGAGGTCCTCGCCGGCAAGCGAGACGGGTTCGAGATCGAGTACCCCGTGCGGTGCGAAGACGACACGGTGTGGCTCTCCTTGCAGGGCAGCCCTTCGCCCGAAGGTGCGATCCTCTCCCATCGCGACGTCACGCGACGACGCCGGGCCGACCACGAGCTGGCGGAGCAAGCCGCGATCTCCCAGGTCGATCGGGCCCTCGTACGCGCCGGACGCGAGCTCATGGGAAGCCTCGAGCTTCCCCAGATCCTCGACCGCCTGTGCCGCTTGACCACCGAGCTCCTGGACGCCGATGCGAGCCACACCGTGCTGTGGCACGAAGAGGACGAATCCTACGCCGCCGTCGCCTCGGTGGGGGACACCCCGGAGAACACGGAGGCGCTGCGCAACATGCGCCTGCCTCGCTCCGCCTTCGTCGGGCCC
>JANQME010000015.1 GCA_028280205.1 Longimicrobiales bacterium | reverse complement strand
TGCTGGGTCCGCGCCGCGAACAGGTCCAGCAGCTCTGGGACCGCGCCGCCGAGCTCTACGGGGCGATGGCGGCGCGGCGCGGTCTCGCGGCCGGCGAGGCGATCGAGGAGGTGCAGGCCCTGCGGGAGCTCGTGATCCGCGATCTGTACCGCAACCCGCCGCTGGGAGGACGGGTGCGCCTCTCCCTCCGCGAGATCCTGCGCATGAATCGTGCGCTCGATCGTGCGGTGACCCACGCGAGCGTCGGCCACACCGACGCGCTCTTCTTCCAGTTCTTCGAGGCCGAGGGGGTGACGTCGCTCCTCTCGGGACCGGATGTCCACGCCGAGGCGCGCGCGCAGCTCGACCAGATCGAGGAAGAGGTAGCCCGGGTCGTGGGCAAGCGCACCCGGCCGAACGGATCCGATCACGTCGACGCGTGCGACGAGTCGACGGCGGGGGAGTAGACCCGCCCGCGAGCCCGCTCCCCGGCGGGACCGGAGACATGTCGCCCGACGAACTGCGCCGCTTCGCCTACGAGGCGGCCGACTGGATCGCGGAGTACCTGAGCACCCTCGATGAACGTCCGGTCTTCCCGGAGACGCGACCCGGTGCACTCCGGGACGCACTTCCCGCCCGGGCGCCGGAGCAGGGTGAGGACATGGACACGATCCTCCGTGACTTCCGAGAGCGCATCGTGCCGGGGATCAACCACTGGAACCACCCGGCCTTCTTCGGCTACTTCGCCATCAGTGCCTCGGGGCCGGGGATCCTCGGTGAGATGCTGGCTGCGGCGCTCAACGTGAACGCGATGGTCTGGCGCTCCTCGCCGGCCGCGACGGAGCTCGAGGACGTCACGACCGCGTGGCTCCGCGATCTCCTCGGGCTTCCCGAGCCCTTCGAGGGGGTCATCAACGACACGGCGTCGTCCTCGACGCTGTACGCGCTCGCGGCGGCGCGCGAGGTCGCGTACCCGGAGCAGCGGAGCCGGGGGCTCTTCGGCCTACCCACAGGGCGGGTATACGCGTCGGAGCAGGCCCACTCCTCGGTGGAGAAGGCGGTGCTCACGCTGGGCTTCGGTCGCGAGGGGTACCGCGCGATCCCGACCGACGGCGCCTTCCGCATGGATGTGGGCACCCTGCGCCGGGCCATGGTCGAGGACGCGGCCGCGGGGGTGCGGCCCGTGGCGGTCGTAGCGACGCTCGGGACGACGTCCGCCGCGGCGCTCGATCCCGTACGGGAGATCGGGGCGGTCGCACGCGAGCACGGCGCGTGGCTCCACGTCGATGCCGCGTACGGCGGCCCGGTCGCGATCCTTCCCGAGATGCGGCCGCGCTTCGTCGGCTGGGAAGAAGCGGACTCGGTGGTGGTGAACCCGCACAAGTGGCTCTTCACGCCCATCGACTGCTCGGTCCTCTTCTGCCGTCGGCCCGAGGCCCTGGCGCGCGCCTTCTCCATCGTGCCCGAGTACCTGTCGTCGGTGGAGCAGTCCGAGGCGAGGAGCCTCATGGACTACGGGGTCTCGCTCGGTCGGCGCTTCCGCTCGCTCAAGCTCTGGTTCGTCCTCCGGTACTTCGGTCGGGAGGGGATCGTCGCGCGGCTGCGCGAGCACATGCATCTGGCGCGTGAGCTCGCAGACGCGGTAGAGGCGGAGGAGGGGTGGGAGCTCGCCGCGCCTCAGGAGCTCGGGCTGGTGACCTTCCGCTTCGCGCCGGCGGGTGTCGGCGCGGAGGAACGCGACGACCTCAATCGCTTCGTGATGGATCGGGTCAACGCGTCCGGCACGGCGTTCCTCACGCACACCGAGCTGGATGGCCGCGTCGCGCTGCGCCTCTCGATCGGGAATCTGCGTACGGAGGCCCGGCACGTGGAGCGGACGTGGTCACTCCTGAAGAGCGAGGCCGACGCCGCTCGCGCTGGGATCGCGAGCGCCTTGGACGAGGCGTAGCAGTGCCCGGCCCCGGTCAGGGCGAGCTCGCCTCCGCCTCCGCCGGGTTGCGCGATCGCCATGAGGAGTGCCGCGGCCAGCGGCGCCGACCCTGCGCCTCCGGCCTCAAGCCAGCTCCCGCACCTCGCGCACCAGATCGGACATCGACTCCTTTGCGTCTCCGAAGAACATGAGCGTGTTGTCCAGATAGAAGAGGTCGTTGTCGATGCCGGCGAAGCCCGGCGAGAGGGACCGCTTCATCACGATGACCCGGCGGGCGTGGTCGACGTCCAGGATCGGCATGCCCGCGATGATCGACTCCGGGTCGCGCGCCGCAGGGTTCACCACGTCGTTCGCTCCGACGATGAGCACGGCGTCCGTGTTGTCGAAGTCCGAGTTGATCTCGTCGAGGTCGAAGAGCTTGTCGTAGCTCACGTCGGCTTCGGCGAGGAGCACGTTCATGTGCCCCGGCATGCGCCCGGCCACGGGGTGGATGGCGTACTTCACGTCGACGCCCCTGTCGACGAGGAGGTCACCCACCTTGCGCAGCTCGTGCTGCGCCTGCGCGACCGCGAGCCCGTAGCCGGGCACGACGACCACCGAGTTCACGTAGCCGAGCTCGGCGGCGACGGCTTCCGCGTCGGCGCGCTTCACCGGCCGCTTCCCGATCTGGGAGCGGTCCACCCCGGCCACCTCTCCGCCGAAGCCGCCGAAGACGACGTTGGCCAGGGAGCGGTTCATCCCCTTGCACATGAGCATGGTGAGGATGAGCCCGGCCGCCCCGACGAGGGCGCCCGAGATGATCAGCACCATGTTGCCGATCACGAAGCCGGCGGCGCTCGCGGCGAGCCCCGAGTACGAGTTGAGCAGCGAGATCACCACCGGCATGTCGGCGCCGCCGATGGGGATGACGGTCAGGATCCCAAGCAGGAGGGCGACGCCCAGGAAGATCCAGAAGAGGGTGAGCGTCGGCACCGCGAGACCGCCCACGCCGAGGGCGGTCGTCGCGAGCGCGAGGACCGCGAGGAAGACGACGGCGTTGAAGGGGTTCTGGCCGGGAAAGGTGATCGGATTCCCGGTCATGAGCCCCTGCAGCTTGGCGAACGCCACGAAGGAGCCGGTGAAGGTCACCGCCCCGATGAGGGTGCCCAGCATGATCGTGACGCCCGTGGATCCCGCGCCGATGGCGGGGTTTCCGACGAACTCGGCGATCGCGACCAGCGCGGAGGCGCCGCCTCCGAAGCCGTTGAAGATCCCCACGAGCTGGGGCATCTCGGTCATCTCGACCCGACGTGCCGCGATCGCGCCGATCAGGCTGCCGAGCGCGACGCCCGTGAGGATGCCGTTCCACGTGAGGATCTCGGCGTCGACGACCGTCGCGACGATCGCGACGAGCATGGCGAGCGAGGCGAGGGCGTTGCCGCCGCGGGCGGTGGCCGGCGACTGGAGGCGCTTGAGCCCCACGACGAAGAGGATCGCCGAGAGGAGGTAGGCGACCTCGATGAGCGGATGGTCGATGTTCATCTCGGCGCTCTACCGCTTCCGGAACATGCCGAGCATGCGGTCGGTGACCATGAAGCCACCGACCACGTTGATCATCGCCATGGCGATCGCTGCGATGCCGAGCCCGGTCTGCAGCGCCCCCTCGGCCCGGCCCGCGACCACGATCGCGCCGACGATGGCGATCCCGGAGATGGCGTTCGCGCCGGACATGAGCGGGGTGTGCAGGGTGGGCGGCACCTTCGTGATCACCTCGCGCCCCGTCAGGGTCGCGAGCACGAAGACGGACAGCCCGATCATCAACTCGCCCATCAGGACTCCTCGCGGGGGGTGGGGTCGGCTGCGGATGTCGAGGTCTCGGCGCCCCGTGAATCGGCGGAGACACCGGCGGCCTCGGGGGGTGGAGCGCCGTGGCCCGACGCGGCGTCACCTCCGGCCTGCGCGTCGCCGCCCACGAGCTGCCGCACACGCTCGCTGCGGATCGACCCTCCGTGCGTCACGGTGGCCGGCCCGATCACGTCGTTCTCGAAGTCGAGCGCGAGCGCGCCTTCCTCGTCGAGGAACTCGCCGACGAGGGTCACGACGTTCTTCGAGTACATCTGGCTCGCATGTACGGGGATCGTCGACGGGATGTTGACCGGTCCGATCACCGTCACGCCGTGTGCCACGGCCGTCTCGCCGGACTTCGTGGCCGAGCAGTTGCCGCCGCTCTCGGAGGCGAGATCGACGACGACCGAGCCGGGTTGCATCGAGGCGAGCATCTCGTCGGTGACGAGAAGGGGGGCAGGGCGCCCCGGGATCTGCGCCGTCGTGATCACGAGGTCGGCCCCGGAGATGGCGCTGGCGATGAGCTCGAGCTCCTTCTCGTGCTGATCCTCGGAGAGCTCGGTCGCGTATCCGCCCTCGCCCTCGGCCGTGACCTCCTCTTCGGCCTCGAGGAAGGTCGCCCCGAGGCTCTCGACCTGCTCCTTGACCGCCGGGCGGACGTCGAACGCCTCCACCACGGCGCCGAGCCGGCGGGCCGTCGCGATCGCCTGCAGCCCCGCCACGCCGGCGCCCAGCACCAGGGCCTTGCCGGGCCGGATCGTGCCGGCGGCCGTCGTGAACATCGGCAGGAACTTGGGGAGCTGCCCGGCGCCGACGAGGACGGCCTTGTAGCCGGCCACGGTCGCCTGTGACGAGAGCGCGTCCATCGACTGGGCGCGGGTGATGCGCGGCACCATCTCCATCGAGATCGCGGTGACGCCGCGTTCGGCGAGCGCGACCGACCGATCGGGACTGCCCAGCGGGTCGAGGAAGGAGACGAGGATCGTTCCGCGGTCGAGTGAGCCGATGAGGGCTTCGTCCGGTGGGTTCACGTGGAGCACGAGACCAGCGCCGCCGAGCACCTCTCCGGCGGAGCCGGCGACCGTGGCGCCGGCCTCCCGGTAGGCGTCGTCCGGAGCACCCGCGGCCGCTCCGGCTCCGGCCTCCACGTGGACGTCGAGCCCGGCCTTGGCGAGGGCCTTCACCCCCTGGGGTACGAGCGCGACCCGGGCTTCCCCGGGACGTGGTTCCTTGACCACCGCGACCTTCATGCGCGCGCTCCCTCGGCGTGGGCGTCCAGAAAAGCGTCGGGATCGTACCGGGTGCTCCGAGACCTGACAAGCGACCTCCCTCGTGCCTTCCCTCGCGCCCTCCACGCCATTCCGCCGCCCCGCGCGGCGTCGAGACTCCGGCATGCTGGCTCGCGTCGAAACGTGCACGGTACGCGGGGTCGAGGCCGTCCCTCTGCAGGTCGAGGTGAGTCTGACCTCGGGACTCCCCTCCTTCACGGTGGTCGGGCTCGCTCAGGGGGCGGTGCGGGAGGGGCGCGAACGGGTCGCCTCGGCCCTGCGCACCACCGGGCTCGGGCTCCCCAACCGCCGGATCACCGTGAACCTCGCTCCGGCCGATGTCCCGAAGGTGGGGGCCGGCTTCGACCTGCCGATCGCCCTCGGCATCCTGGGTGCGGCCGGCGTCGTCGCGCCGGACGCCCTCGGCCGATGGCTCGTCGTGGGCGAGCTCGGCCTCGACGGCTCGGTGCGATCCGTCCCGGGCGTGATTCCGGCGGCGCTGCTGGCGCGGGCCTCGGATCGCCGCCTCCTCGCACCGGTCGGCAACCGGCAGGAGGCGACCCACGTCCCGGGTGTGCGGGCTATCGGGGTCGCCTCCCTCGCCGACGCG
>JANQME010000131.1 GCA_028280205.1 Longimicrobiales bacterium | reverse complement strand
GTGGGGGAGCGTGAGATCCACCAGCTCTCCGGCGGCCAGAAGCAGCGCATCGCCACCCCGACACGCCGACCGTGACCCGGACCGCCGGACGGCTTCGCTGGAACTCCTCGGCCGCCGCCTCGGCGATCGGAAACACGGTGCTGGAGCCGTCGATCCGCACCTCTCCCGGGCGGGCGGTACCCGGGCCGCACGAAGTGAGGGCGAGGGCGACGCCGAGGAGCGTCACCCCGGAGCGGAGCGTCGTCACGAGGAAACGATGAAGAGCAGAGGGGAACGATGATGCTACCCGAATTCGCCTTCCTCTGCGACACGATTGCGCTCCGAAACGGTCACGGAAGAGACCGTGAGCGCCAGGGGTACGGTGAAGGAGATCGTCGTGCCGTGGCCCAGCTCGCTGCGGGCCTCGATCTGACCGCCCATCGCCCCCACCAGGTGCTTCACGATGGCCAGTCCGAGCCCCGTGCCACCGAAGTCCCTCGCCCTCGACGAGTCGGCTCGGTAGAAGCGCTCGAAGATGCGCGGAAGAGACCGGGCCGGAATCCCTTCCCCGTCGTCCGAGACGTCGATCCGCGCCAGGCCATCGGACGGGCTCACGTCGATCACCACGTCGATCCGCCCCCCCTCCTCCGTATGCCGCACCGCGTTCTCGAGGAGGTTGCGGAAGATGTGGACGAGCCCTTCGCGGTCGCCCATGACCGTCGCACGACCGCTGGTGGAGAAGTTCCGGACGGCGTCCGTGCCCGCCGAGGTGACGTCCCACGCCTCGACGACGACTTCGTCGAGACGCACCTCCTCCTCCGCCGCGGCCCAGCCCCCCGACTCCAGGCGGGACAGGTCGAGCAGGTCGTCGACGAGGCGCTGGAGGCGCAGGGTGTTCGCGCGGATCGAGGCGAGGAAGGTGCGCCGAAGATCCTCGGGCGGGTCGTCCTCGACGAGCGTCTCGGCGAAGCCGCGGATCGACGTGAGCGGCGTCTTGAGCTCGTGCGACGCATTGGCCACGAAGTCGCGACGGACCTGCTCGAGGCGCCGGAGCTCGGTGATATCGAGCAGGGTGGTCACCGCCCCACCCTGGTCGAGCGCGCGCGAGGCGAGCAGCACGTTGCGGCCGCCGATGCGAATCTCGGAAGACTGGTTCTCCTCGGCCACCGAGTGCTCGAGGGCGGCACGCAGCTCCGCATCGCGGATCACCGTCCCGACCGGAGCGAAGACGGGAATGTCGCCCAGCTCGAGCAGCGAGCGGGCCGCGCGGTTGATCCTCATGAGGCGGGCGTCGTCCGTGAGGGCGATGACGCCCTCCGCCATGCAGTCGATGAGCGTCTGCATCTCGTCGCGCTCCCGCGCGAGCTCGGAGAGGCGCGCCTGCAGCTCGTCGGTCAGCCGGTTGAACGCGACCGCTAGATCCTGGAGCTCGGCGACCCGGCTCGAAGGCACCTTGGACTGGAAGTCGCCTTGCGCGAGCCGGCCCGCCCGGTCGACGAGCGCGACCAGCGGGCGGGTGAACGCCCGGCTGAGCGCGTACACCCCGAGCAGTGTGATGAGCAGCGTGAGGAGGCCGGTGACCGCAACCGTGCGCTGGACGTTGTCGATCGCCCTCTCGAGGTCGGTGAGCGGGGCGGCCATGCGCAGCACCAAGCGGCGTCCGTCGAGCTCCGCGATGTGGGCGCCGTAGAGGAGCGGCAGCCCCACGGTAGCGCTGGTGCGCTGCGCGAAAGCCGTTCGGTCGCCCCCGAGCGCCTCCCGAACCTCGGGACGGTCGAGGTGGTTCTCCACCTCACCGACCTGGGCGGGGTCGAGAAACGACTCGCCCAGCACCACGCCCTGCTCGTCGATGATCGTCACCCGGTTGTTCGTCCGGGCCGTGATGAGCCGGGCGACCGAATCGAGGTCGGGGGTCCCCGACGTCTCGAGGACGGTACGCGCGAGGTTGAGCTGGCGCTCGAGATCGCGCTGGAAGATCCCGTTCAGCTCCGTGCGGAGGCCGGAGCCGATGAGCAGCACGGTGAGGGCGACGAGGAGGCCGATGACCCCCAGGAAGCCCGCAAAGAGAGGGTGGTGGACCCGGAGACGCATGACTACAGGCTATACGATCCCGGGGGCGCGAGCGAGCCGGGCGAGGTGTCTACTCCACCCCCTCGGGCACCTTGAGCCGGTAGCCGAAGCCGCGCACGGTCTGGATCCACGTGCCCACCTCGCCCAGCTTCGCGCGCAGCCGGCGGACGTGCATGTCCACGGTGCGCGTCTGAATGCGGTCGGAGACGCCGGACTCGACCGACCACGCCTTTTCCAGGAGCTGCTTGCGGCTCTGGGTGCGCCCACGCCGCTCCATGAGCGCCTGAAGGAGTCGGAACTCGGTGGGCGTGAGGCTCAGCTCCTCTTCGTCGATCGACGTGCGGTGCGACTCGACGTCGAGCCGGATGGGTCCGGCGCGCAGGATCCGGCCGCCCGAGGTGACGCCGGCCTCCTGCACCCTCCGCAGAATCGCGCGCGCCCGCAGAACGAGCTCGCGCGGGCTGAACGGCTTCGTGAGGTAGTCGTCCGCCCCCAGCTCCAGGCCCTCGATCCGGTCCTCCTGCTCGCGCTTCGCGGTGAGCACGAGCACGGGGACGTTCGCCGTGGCGGGCTCCTTCTTGAGCCGGCCCAGAACCTCGTCGCCGCTGAGTCCGGGAAGCATGCGATCGAGCACGACGAGATCGGGGATCTCGCGGCCCACGGCATCCAGCGCCTCCGGTCCGTTGCCCGCAGTCTCCACGCGGAAGCCTTCACGCGTGAGCTGGTAGGCGATGAGTGCGGCGATATCCGGCTCGTCCTCGACCACGAGCACCCGTGGAACAGTGGCCGACTTCGGGTTCGAGTCCATCGTGCGATCAGCGAGAGTAGTCATGGACGGTCGGTCGCTCCGGCCGCGGGTGTCGCCCGCCCGCGGCGTCGGCCGCGGTCAGCCGGTCCCGCAGAGGGCTTCCAGCTCTCCTTCGGTCAGGGTGTGATCGGTCTGCTTTGCCGCACGGAAGATCCGGTCGCAGAGCTCCTCGTCGTCCGGGTCGTACCCGTGCTGTCGCAGCCAGAACTTGACGTTCGAGAGCCCGGACATCGGCCCGATCTCGATGAGCTGGCGGCGCCCCACCATGGACGCGGGCACCGCGGAGTAGATGCGGTCGGCCAGCCAGTCGTCGCCCTTGGCATGAGCCTTCACGATCGCGGCCGCGTGCACGCCCGTTCCGGTCCGGAACGCGTCCTCCCCCATCACCGGATACGAGTGTACGAGCGGGATGCGGCACGCCTCCGCCACGAGCTCGCAGTACTCCGGCAACACCGTGAGATCCGCGTCGTGGAGTCCGAGGAGCTTCAGATTCACCAGCAGGAGGTCCATCTCGGTGTTCCCGGAACGCTCTCCGATGCCCAGCGCGGTCCCGTGCACCCGGGTGGCGCCCGCCTCGATCGCGGCGAGCGTGTTCGCCAGCCCGAAGCCGCGATCCCGATGTCCGTGCCAGTCGACCTCGACATCCTCCCCGGACGGCTCCACGACCTCCTCGATCACGAAGCGCACGAGCGCCTTCGCGCCGGCCGGCGTCGCGTGCCCGACCGTGTCGGCGATGCAGAGCCGGCGTGCGCCCCACTCGATCGCGTGGCCGTACAGCGCCTTGAGCGTGTCGGGGTGCGCTCGCGTGGTGTCCTCCGTGACCATGAGGACCGGGAGCCCTTCGGACACGGCGAAGGTCACCGCTTCCTCTGTGACGCGCAGCATCTTCGACAGCGTCCAGTCCTCGGCGTACTGCCGGATCGGGGAGCTCCCGATGAAGGTGCACGCCTCGATCGGGATGCCGACCGCCTGGCTGATCTCCACGATCGGACGGACGTCGGCGACGAGCGTGCGGGCCGCACAGTTCGGGCGGATGGAGAGGTCGGCCTCGACGATCTCGCGGGCGAGCGCGGTGACCGCCTCGACGGCTCTCGGGCCGGCGCCGGGAAGTCCGATGTCGGCCGTGTGGATCCCGAGCCGGTCCATCAGATGGAGCAGCCGGATCTTGTCTTCGATCGACGGGTCGACCACGGACGGGTTCTGCAGGCCGTCTCGCAAAGTCTCGTCGTCGAGCTGTACGTCGGGCGCGTCGGACCAGTCGAAGTCCGGCCGAACCTCGTTCCAGTCGTAGATGAGCGAGCGCTCTTCCATGCCTACAGCCCCTGTCGTCGATTCCGGAGAGTCTGACGCGTAAGATAGGGGCCCGGCAAGCCGGGGAGAGGTCCACACCCTCGGGTGCGTGGCCTCCGATCTGTGCGAGACGCTGGGTCATCCGTCTTTGGGGCAGCAGCGCGCGGGTCGGCAGTCAGGTTGCCACCGGCGCGTGTCAGCGAGTCTAGCCCGAGCAGGTAACGCCCAATTCGTGTCTTGAGTAACACAATGGTAAACGGGACCGCCCAGACCGACGCGAAGTGCGTCGATTCGGAGACGCTTCCGTGACGTCGGTTCTCCGACACCCCGCGGCCCGCCGCGCGGCGGACGCGTGCGTCGCCCTGGACGAGTCGACGCTGCGGGCCCAGATCGAGCTCTCGGAGATCCCCGCTCCCCCGTTTCGCGAAGGCGAGCGCGCCCACCGCTTCGCGGAGCTCTGCCGTGAGGCCGGTCTGCGGGACGTACACACCGACGAGGTGGGCAACGTCGTCGCCCTGC
The DNA here is from genome assembly GCA_028280205.1 of Longimicrobiales bacterium. Classification (GTDB taxonomy): domain Bacteria; phylum Gemmatimonadota; class Gemmatimonadetes; order Longimicrobiales; family Gaopeijiaceae; genus UBA2589. The sequence goes on along the minus strand of JANQME010000131.1, from coordinate 15,949 downwards.
GGCCGGGGGCCCGTGAGGGCTCGCCCCTGGTGGTTGCGGCGCACCTCGACACCGTCTTTCCGGTCGGCACGGATGTCTCCGTGCGCCGGAAGGGCGACGTTCTCGCCGGTCCGGGGATCTCCGACGATGCCCGGGGCCTGGCAACCCTGCTTACGCTGGCCCGTGTGCTCTGCGACGAAGACGTGCGAACGACGACCCCTCTCGTCCTGGTCGGCTCCGTGGGAGAGGAAGGGATCGGGGATCTGAGGGGTGTGAAGCACCTCTTCGCGGACGGCGGCGCCTGCCGGAAGGCGGCCGGCTTCATCGCGCTCGACGGAGCCGGGATCGATCGAATCGTCGTGACCGGGGTCGGATCGCGCCGCTACCGTCTCTCGGCGCATGGCACCGGGGGACACTCGTGGGTGGATTGGGGGGTGGCGAACCCGCTCCACTCGGTGCTCGACCTCGGAGCTCGTCTCACCCGCCTCGAGTTGGGGTCCGCACCAGTCACGACGCTCACCGTGGCCCGCGCGGGTGGAGGCACCAGCATCAACGCCATCCCGCAGCACGCCTGGCTGGAGATCGATACCCGGTGCGCGCACGCCGGGCCGCTCGACGCCCTCGAGGAGCGCATCCGCGACGAGCTCGCCCGCACGGAGACGCCGGACACGATCCGCCTCACCCTGGAGGTCGTCGGCGACCGGCCGGCCGGAGCCACCGACCCCGACGCTCCGCTGGTTCGGGCCGCCCTCGAGGCCACCCGGGCCGTCGGTCGACGTCCCGTGCTCGCGATGTCCTCCACCGACGCGAACGTGCCGATGGATCTCGGCATCCCGGCGCTGACCCTGGGGTGCGGCGGCGAGGCAGGGCTCGCGCACACGACGGACGAGTGGTACCGGAACGTGCGCGGCCCGCAGGGCGTGGTCCGCGCCCTCTACACCGTGCTGCTCGCCGCGGGCTTCGAGGAGTAGTCGGCCGGGTCGCTCGGTCGTCCGAGGGGCTCAGCCGCTCGAGCGTCTCAGCCGCCCGAGACGACCGAGTGGTCCGTCACGGACAGCGCACCGGAGAAGTCGGACACATCGACGTGCCCGCCGACGATCGAGTCGCGCAGCCGGGCGTCCCGGATCGAAGCTTCGGGTCCGACGACCGTGTTCGCCAGCTCCGACGACTCGACGTTCGCGCCCGCCTCGATCGTCACGTTCGGTCCGACGCGGCTGTCCCTCACCGTCACACCGGCCTCGATGCGCACCGGCTCGACGATCTCGGTGCCCTCCAGGGTCGCCGAAGCGTCCACCCCGCCCCGTCGGGTGGCCACGAGATGGCCGTTCGTCTCGAGCAGCGTCTCGGGCTTCCCCGCGTCCCACCAGCCCTCCACCGGTGCGGTGACGAGCCGGCTCCCCTGATCGACCATGTACTGGAAGGCGTCGGTGAGGTAGAACTCGCCGGACGGTCCGGGCTCCGACGCCAGCGCTTGGCGCACGCCCTCGAAGAGGAGGTCGTGGTCCCGAATGTAGTAGAGCCCGATGTTCGCCAGCTTCGAGATCGGCTCGGACGGCTTCTCGACGATCGTCCTCATGGTGCCGTCATCGTTCGTGACGATCACCCCGTACCGCTGGTAGTCCTCCACTTCCTTGGCCCAGAGGACCGCCCCGTACTCCTGGCCCAGCGTCGCGGTGAGGCCGTAGTCGACCTCCAGGATCGCGTCGGCGAAGATGACGAGCAGGTCTTCGTCGACGAAGGGTTCGGCCAGCGCAACTGCGCCCGCCGTCCCGTCCTGGACCTCTTGGAGGACGTAGTGAGCCCGAAGGTCGGGGTACTCCGCCGAGATCCACTCCTCCACCTCCTCACGAAGGTAGCCGACGATGAAGACGATCTCGCCGACCCCGAGCTCCACCAGATCGTCGAGGAGGTACGCGAGTACCGGCTTGCCGGCGACCTTCAGCAGTGGCTTCGGCGTATGATGCGTGTGGGGACGCAGGCGGGTGCCTTTTCCGGCGATCGGGATGACGGCTTTCATGGAGTCACGAAGTTGTGGCGAGCGGGGGGCTCGGGCGCCACACTATAACGGCTTCCCTGAACGACGATAGCCGGATCTCGGTCACGGATGGGGACATGATGAGAACGGGACGGGTCACGCTGCTCGCGGCGCTCCTGGCGGCATGCGCGGGTCCCTCGGCGGGCGGACAGACCCCGGTGGCAACCCCGGACGATCGGGCACGGCTCCACCTCTACGAGGTGCCGCTCGAGGACGTCGGCGCGCAGGAGCCGTCGGGCCCGGGCTGGATCGAGGTGTCGGGCCGGGGATCCGTGGACGTGCCACCCGATCGCGCGCGCGTCAGCTTCGCCATGGAGACTCGCGCACAGACGGCGGACGCCGCGGCCGACGCGAACGCCGAGGCGATGGCGCTCGTCCTGTCTGCGCTCCGGGGCGCGGGGCTGCGGGGTCTCGAGCTCGAGACGCACGGATACTCGCTGCGCCCGGAGTACGAGGTGACGGACAGCCGCCGCGGTACGCGGCGCATCGTGGCGTACACCGTGCTGAACAACGTCACGGCGACCGTCTCCGATGTGGAGGCCGTCGGTGAGACCGTCGACACCGCGATCCGGGCGGGAGCGAACCGGGTGGCTGGGATCTCCTTTTACGCCTCGGACACCGAGGCGGCGCGGCGCGACGCGCTGGCCGAAGCGGTCCGGACCGCCCGGGCGGAAGCCGAGGTCATCGCCTCGGCCCTCGGACACCGGCTCGGGATGGCGCTGGAGGTACGCGGCGGAGCGGAGCGCCCCTCGCCCCGGATGTACGCCATGGAAGGCGTCGCGATGAGTGCCCGGGCTTCGGACACGCCCATCGAGGCGGGGGATCAGACCGTGACCGCGTCGGTTTCGATTCGTTTCGCGCTCGGACCGGAGATGGGTGGTTGAGCGGCCTCCGGGAGGCGCTGACCCAACGACGGGCCGCGACCGACCCTCGTTCGACCGACCCCCGTCTCCGCGGGCGGACGTACACGATCCCCTTCGAGGAGGTCTGGCAGGCGGCGCGCGTCGTCGGCGACGGTGGGATCCGCGGCTGGAGCGTCGTCCGCAAAGACGACCGGGCCGGCCTGCTCCAGATGCTCGTGCAGCCCGCGATCGGGCCGCACGCCAAGCATGTCGATATCCGGGTGCGGATCGGGCTCGACTCCTTCGCTCAGACGCGCGTGGACGTGATCGCCACCTCCCGGACCGAACGTGGCGACCTGGGCCGTTCGAAGCGCCTGGTCGGTCTCTTCCTCGACCGACTCGACGACGGCCTGGATGCCCGGCCGCACCAGATCCTCGACCCCGACACCCTCGAGGACTGGCTGGCCAGGACGGCCCCCGACGCTCGCAGCGAGACGACCGCCGGAGCCACGGAGGGATGACCCGAGTCGGACCCGTCGAGCGGACATCCCGGCGGACACTCCTCGGCCTGGTGCTGCTCGTCGGGCCGGTTGCCTGCGGCAGTGAGTCGCAGCCGCCGGAGGTGGGCGAGGACGGAGTGGTGCAGTCCACGGACTCGACCCGCTTCGAAGGACGTGTGTACGAGCGCAGCGTGGTCTTCGCGGCCGTCGACGGGGACAGCATCTTCCTGGTCCCGTGGATGATGCGCGCCGAGGAGACGACCGATTCCGTGGAGCGTGAGGCGCGTGCGTGGCTGTCACGAGGAGGCGTGTGGGACCGCTTCTACGACGAACACTGGGCCACGCCGCCCGAGCAGGGTCCCGACCTCCTCCTGCCGCACGCCGGCCTCTCGCTCCTCGTCCGGGACGGTGGGGCGATCGACGGCATCGTCTTCGAGGAGGGGCGCCGCTCGCTCGAGATCATCCTCGAGAGCGTCGGAGCCTCGTGGACGGACGCAGGGGGAGGCTCGTTCGAGATCCTCACCGGCTCCGCATACCTGGCGGCGCAACGTATCGAGGGCATGGTCCTGAACGTCGCGCGCGCCTCCCTGGGCGGACGGACGGCGAGCGGTGACTGGGCGTTCCTCCTCTCCGGAGACTCGGCCCAGTTCGTCCTCGCGACCGACGAGGAGCACGGCGCCGAGACGGAGGCCGTCTACCGCGGCTGGGGTGACCTCGGTGAGGAGGAGCGTGGGTGGCCGGAGGTACGCGTCGAGTGGCGACGCACCGAAGCCTTCCCGCCCGCCCGACGCGATGTACCCGTGGAGTGGCGGCTGACCTCGGATGACGGATCGGTGGAGGGCGAGCTCGAGGCCGTATCCGCGGACATCCGGGCCGGTGAAGGGCCCGGACCGCTCCTCCCTGTCCACGCGCTTCTCGAAGTGGAGGGGGAGGTGCGCAGCGGCGGCCTCACCTTCCCGGTGCACGGCGTGCTCGTTCACGAAAGGCGTTAGGATGCCCACCGAGGAGCTGATCCTCGCCCTCGTGAAGATCGGATTCGGAGCGCTGGCGGGCGGGCTCACGAACACGATCGCCGTATGGATGCTCTTCCACCCCTACGACCCGCCGAAGCTCTTCGGTCGCTGGACGATCCGCTTCCTGCACGGAGCCGTACCGAAGAACCAGCCTCGGCTCGCGGCGGCGATCGGCCGAACGGTGGGGAACCGACTGCTCACGCCGGAGGACCTCACCCGGACCTTCGCGAACGTCGAGTTCCGCGAGGCGTTCGACCAACGCCTCGCCGCCTTCCTGAACGAGGTCCTGCACCAGGAGCGCGGTTCCCTGCGGGAGCTCGTGCCGCCGCACGTCCTGGGCGATATCGAGGCGCTCGTGGAGGAGGGGCTCGAGCGGGGGCTGGACCAGCTCGAGAGTTACGTCGCGAGCGCGGCGTTCGAGGAGGCGATGGCGCGTCGGGCCTCGGACCTCGTGGACGCGGTCGCGGACGAACCGATCGGCGGCGTCCTCACGCCGGCGAGAGGCGCGGCGCTCGAAGAGGCGGTCGAGGACTGGCTGCGTGGGATGGTGGAGAGCGAGGACTTCACCGAGGCGATCGACGACTACCTGCGCCGGGGAGCGGAGAAGCTCCTCGTCCCGGGCCGCACGTTCGAGGAGGTCCTGCCGCTCGGGCTGGTGGGGTCGGTGGAGAAGGCGATCGCCAGCTATCTGCCCCTGGCGGCCGAGCGGCTGGGCGGGCTTCTGGAGGACCCGGAGACCCGCGCGCGCTTCGAGGCCACGATCCACGACCTGCTGCAGCGGTTTCTGCGCGATCTGAAGTTCCACCAGCGCGTGGTGGCCCGCGTCGTCATGACCGAGGAGACGGTCGACCGCGTGCTCGACACGATCGAGGCCGAGGGTGCCGAACGCCTCTCCGAGATCCTGCGCGACCCTACCGTGCAGGCGGCCATCGCCCGCGGCGTCAACCAGGCGATCGTCGACTTCCTGCGCCGGCCGGTGACCGATGTCTTCGGCGACGTCGACGATCCGACCGTGGTCGAGGCTCGCGACACGCTGGCGGGGTGGGTCACGGGAATCGCACGTGATCCGGCGACACGCGAGTTCCTGGTCGAGAAGCTCCACTCGGGGCTGGAGAGCGCGGGCGCACGCACCTGGGGAGACGTGCTGGAACAAGTGCCGACCGAGCGCATCGCCGAGGTTCTGGTGGCTGCGGCCCGGACGGAGGCGGCCTGCGGCGCACTCGGCAAGGGTGCCCGTCGGCTGGCGAGCCGCATCCTCGACCGCCCCATCGGCACACCCTCGCGGTGGCTGCCCGAGCGGGGGCCCGAACGGATCGAGGCCGCCCTGGGCGATCCCATCTGGGACTGGCTGCAGACGCAGGTGCCGGCGGTGGTCGAGCGGATCGACGTGGCACGGCGTGTGGAGGACAAGGTGCTCCACTTCCCCACGCGCCGGATGGAGGAGATCGTGCGGCGGGTGACCGACCGCGAGCTGCGGCTGATCGTGCGGCTCGGCTACCTGCTGGGCGCGATCATCGGGCTGATGATGGTCGGCGTGGACGCGCTGGTCCGGGTGAGCGGCGCGGCTCCGTAGGGAGCTCTGCGGAGCAGCCCCGGAGGCTACTCCCGCTCTTCCGGCACCTCCAGGCGGAAGCCCTTGGAGCGGCTGCGGGCCTGCCGGCGACCCCGGGACGGCGTGGAGCGCGAGCTCACGTTCCTCTGCATCCACGCCATCGGGGTGAAGATCCGCTTGACCTTGCGGCGGCGCGCGCCGCCGGAGTCCATGATCTTCTCGATGTCGTCGGCGCTCTGTGTGTAGCGGCCGGGCATGCCCAGCCACACCCCGATCCCGAGGCCGACGAGCGCGGTGACAAGGAGCGCGACGGTCATGCCTCGCGCGCCCTCACTGCTGGTTGGTCAGCGTCTCCAGAACCAGGAGGCCGAGCCCGATGGTCAGAATGATCGCGACGGCCTGGGTGCCCACGGCGACCATGGCCACCACGGTCCAGAAGATGGCGTGAGTGAAGAGATATCCGCCGGGAACGAGATCGCGCATCGGTCGATTCAGCAGGGGGTCGTCGAGAAGGAAATATGCCCGAGGGGCCGAGGGGTGTCACCCCTCAGTCGTCCTCACGTGCCCGATCGTAGCGGGCCCGAGCCTCGGCGAGGTACCCCGGTTCGAGCCGCAGGAGGTTACAGATCTTGCGCATCAGATAGTCCTCTCGGCTGGCGAGGTCGCCGTCGGAGTAGACGAGACCCCACATGATCTCCGCCAGCACCATCTTCTGACCGGTCGAGTAGTTCTCGGCGATCAGGTTCGTGAACTGCCAGAGATCGACCGCCTCGGACCGGGCTTTCTGGGCCAGCGCGAGGAGCCGCTCCGCCTCGTCCGAGTCGAGTCCGAACTGACGCCGCACGGCGGACTCCAGGTGCTGGCGCTCGTCGTCGGTGAACTCGTCGTCAGCGTGGGCGAGCTCCAAGAGCAGGGCACACGCTGCGAGGCGGATATCCCGGGCCGCCTCGCCGTCCGCGGCTTCCGGGGACGGGTGCATCGAGGTGGTGAAGAAGCTCCGGATGGCATCGAGCATGGAGGCCCTCGATCCGTGATCAGAAGTCGATCGACTGCACCCTCTGCATCCCCGCGCGCAGCGGGAGGACGACAGCCAGGGCGGTGAGAATCGCCGCCCCGCTCACACCCATCAAGAGGGGGGCGAGCCCGACTTCGGCTGCACCGCCGGTGAAGCGCGAGTTCAGGTACAGGTAGACCGGCCACGCCTCGAGGATGACGACGCCGGCCAGATACGAGACCGCCGCCATCATGAAGAGGAGGCCACCGAACGAGGTCGGGATCTCGGCGACGTTCTCGGTATCGTAGTTCGGGTACAGCGCCCCGAAGCCGAGCGCCAGCGAGGTGAGCGCGAAGGTGACGCCGACCATCGTGAGGGTCGTGAGCACCAGAATGAACGGCGTCGCCTCCAGCACCACGTTCGTGACGACGATGAGCGGGAGCGCGACCGCCAGGAGCGGGACCGTGCCGACCCAGTACTTCGACCAGAAGACGCGTCGCACGTCGAGCGGCGACGAGCGCAGCAGCCACATCATCCGTCCCTCGATCGAGATCGCGGGAAACACGAAGCGCGCCGCAATCGCCGCTACGACGAAGCCCGCCAGCCCGAGATTCAGGAACGAGACGGCGTTGATGAGCAGGAAGGAGACCTGCTCACCCGTGTACAGCGGCAGCACCGTGATGTTGTACACGTAGACCGCGACGAGGACGCCGAGCAGGATCAGTTGCGACCACTGTGTGGTGTCGCGGAAGAAGACGTGGATCTCCTTGGCGACGAGCACCCGGGTGCTGGGCGGACGGGAGCCCAGGAGGCCGTCCACGAGCCGAGAGCGCCTCCGCCCCGCCTTCCGCTCCGCTCCTTCCTGGGCACGCGTGAAGCCCGCGTCGAAGAAGCGCCCGTGGAGCCAGGCACCGATCACGAAGGCCGCCGCGGCACTCGACCAGAGGAACGCGAAAGAAAACCAGTCGAAGCGGCCGGCCAGGAACGACATGAGCGTCTCGGACGCCCACTCGCTCGGAAGCCATGTGGAGGTCGGCGCCTGGAGCGCGCCCACGAAGTCGACGAGCGAGGAGAACTCGTCGGGGCTCATGAGCCGTTCGGGCCGCAGGAAGCGGAAGAGCGCCACCACCCCGGCTGCGGCGAAGAGACCGATGAGCGCGAGCAGGTCGCGTGTGCGCCGCGCCGGGAAGACGTTCACGAGGAGCAGCGTAACCGCGCTTCCGGCCACCGCCGGGATGATCAGGAAAGGGATCACCGTCGTCACGGCGAGCACGTAGTAGAGTGGGCCCGCGGCGTAGACCGCCCCGTAGGCGGCGAGCAGCGGGATCGCCAGGAGCGCCACCATCCACGAAGAGTCGACGATCGTCTCGACGAGGCGCGCGGCGTACACCGTCTCCGCCTCCACCGGGGCCGCCACCACGAACTCGAGGTCCTCGGAGAGGAAGAACGTGGAGAGCGCCGTGATCACGTTCGAGAGGATCAGGATCATCAGGAACGTCAGGAAGGCGAGCCCGAGCAGCTTCGCGGACAGGAGGTCGCCGATCCCCTGAGTGCCCCGGAAATAGAGGAGCATCCGGAAGATCACCGCGAAGATGAGCGTCCAGAAGAAGAGCCCCACGAAGCCGAGCAGCAGGGCCTTGAAGGTCCGCCCTTCGTCGGTGCGCGCCCGGTTGATCCGGGTGCGCAGCTTCGGGCGCAGGAGCCACAAGAGCCCCGCGCGGGGGTGCACCGCGACGCCGTTCACTTCTCGATCGCTTCGCGGAGCGAATCGATGATGTCGGACATGGCCTCGCCGCCGGTGACCTTGAGGAAGATCTCCTCGAGGTGTGCGCCACCGGCCTCCGCCTGACGGCGCAGCTCGTCCATCGTGCCGAAGGCGATGATCTCGCCCCGGTTGATGATCGCGATCCGATCGCAGAGCGCCTCGGCCACCTCGAGCGTGTGCGTCGAGAGGAAGACCGTTCCGCCATGGCCCACGAAGGTGCGGAAGAGGTCCTTGAGGAGGCGTGCCGAGCGCGGGTCGAGCCCCACCATCGGCTCGTCCACCACGATGAGCTCCGGCTGGTGGATGAGCGCCGAGCTGATGAGGATCTTCTGGCGCATTCCGTGCGAGTAGCTCTCGATCAGCTCGTCCTTCCACGGCGTGAGCTGGAAGAGCTCGAGCAGACGGTCGGCCCGGGCCTCCACCGCGTCACCCTCCCGGCCCCAGAGCCCGGCGACGAAGCGCAGGAACTCGCCGCCGGAGAGCTTGTCGTAGAGGTACGGTCGATCCGGGATGTAGCCGACGCGCGCCTTCGCCCGCTCCGGCTCGCGGAGCAGATCGTCGCCCCCCACGAGCACCTGACCGGAGGTGGGCCGCAGGACACCGGCGACCATCCGGATCGTCGTGGTCTTGCCCGCCCCGTTCGGGCCGAGAAAGCCGAAGATCTCGCCCGGCTGAACCGTCAGGTTCAGTCCCTTCACGGCCACGAAACGCCCATACTGCTTGCGCGCCTCGCGAAGCTCGAGCATCGGACTCCCGGGGCGTTCCCCCGCCGGGCCCGGAGCGAGGACCCCGGGATCCACCCTCGCACAATCGCTCGCGGTCGCGCGGCGCTCCGCGTCGGTCGCGGTCGCCACACCCGTCTCGATGAAGCTCATTGTTCTTCCTCCGCGGCGGCATCGCCGAGCACTTCGATGTCCAGATTTCCGATGAGTCGTACGATCTCGACCTGCTGGGCCAGTCCGCCGATCACGAAGCGGATGTGCGAGGCGTCGGCCGGGTACTGCCCGAAGGTCGGGTCGACGGCGACCCACTCGCCGAGCCACACCTCGGGCCACGCGTGGTAGAAGAAAGCGCCGTTGACGTACACGAGCCCGACGGCGGTCCGCGCCGGAAGGCCGAGCGCGCGTGCCATCGCGACGTAGAGCACCGTGTGCTCGTTGCAGTCTCCCTGCATCGTCTCGAGAACCTGGACCGCGTTCGGGACCGAGAAGGTGATGCTCTTCTCGAGCATCGCGTACACCGAGGTGGTGAGCTGGCGGGCCACCACCTTCGGCTCCTGCGCCCACTGGGCCCGCGCAGCGGTGATCTGACGGGCCCGGCGCACGATCCGCTCGTCGTCGCTCTGGATCAGCGGCTCGGGCTCCAGGGCTTCCCGTAGATCCATGAAGGCATACGGAAGGCGATACCCGGCCTCGATCGACTCCCAGGCCTCGCGCCGGACGATCAGGGTGTCGCCGCGGAGCGTCTGGCGGCCCCCATCGAGCTGGAAGCCGGTGAGGTCCACCCCGCTCAGGCGGAAGCGGAGCTCGTCGTGCTGCTCCACGTCCGCGAAGTCGACGTTGCTGCGTACGGCGGTCGAGAGGATCACGTCGTCGTCCAGCGCCGAGGCCGAGGCGAGACGGCCGTCCTCCTGCGCCTGGCGCGCGAGCTCGTACTCTGTCTTCTGCATGGTGAAGCCCATCGCGCTCGACGCCTGCAGGATGCGACCGTCCTCGTCGATCCAGCTCTCCACCCGGATCCCGCCGAACGACTCGGCGATCTTCCAGGCCGGTACGGTGTCGGTGCGCGCGGGCTCCCAACGCCCCCGTTCGTTCACGGCGGCCGAGTCGGTCACGAAGAGCGTATCCTGCTCCAGGATCTCGACCTCCACGTCCCGGGTGCTGAGGCTCGTGGGGTCGAAGACGGGCAGCCGCACGGTCTCACCGACCTCGAGCGCCCCGCCCATCGCCACGCGGATGGGCACGACGTTCGACACGACCGGAGGCTGCGGGAGCCGGAAGCTCAGGTTCTGCTCGCTCCCGGCCGAGAGGATTCGGACCTCCAGCGTCGTGTCGGGCAGCAGCTCACCGGCCGCCTCGAAACGCCCGACCTCGCTGTCCAGGGTGAAAGAGAACTCCTCCATCACCAGCGCGGGGCTCAGCCGAACGCGGGTGCGCGCGACCGCCACGCCCGTCTGACCGAGCGCCGGGAGCTCCAGATTCATGAAGTCCTCGAGCTCGAAGCCGGCGTCGTCGGGGAGCGTATCGAGCCGGGACATCGCCTGACCGATCGTGCGCTCGCCCATCGTGAGCGAGTAGAAGTTGATGCCCGGCGCGAGCGAGAGCGCGGCCGCCTCGGCCAGACGCGCCAGCTCGGGCTGAAAGTACTCGTCGCGCGCCTTCCACCCGACCATCCCCATCCAGATCAGGACGATGGTCGTCCCGAAGACCCGCTTGCGCATTCCGATTCCTTATCCGGGAGTCCGCGCACCGGCTCCCACCGGTACCGCGTCCGCATCGCGACACCGGTACGGGCACGGTACGGTCAGGTTTCCGACCCGTGCCCCCGTGTCGCTTCCTGCACCATCCGGGAGAGAAGCTCCTCCTCGTACGATGTGCTCGTCACGATCGCGAGGTCCAGAGGTTCGCGTTCCTCCTCGAGGTGGCTCAGCAGGATCTCGACGAGCGCCCGGGCCGACTCCTCCGGCTCGATGAGCCCGACGCCGAGTCCGAGTGGGGGCAGCGCGAGGGAGGTGATGCCCCAGTCGGCCGCGCGACCCAGTCCGTTGCGCAGACCGCGCTGGACCGTGTGCGTCGTCTGCGGCTCGTCTTCGGACATCACCACGACGTGGATGAGGAAGTCCGCCGCCAGCTCGCCGGCGGGGGTCATCACGGCACCGCCGAGCGGGAGCGTCCCCAGACGGGCGAGGCGTTCATCGACCGCCGGCCCGGCGGCCGTCTGGAGGTCGCGAGACGTGGGCGTGACCGGAGACAGGTCCGTCCGGATCGGGCGCACGATCGCCTCGGTGCCGGCCTCCGTGAGGAGGCCGGAGAGGACGCGGATCATCGAAGGGCGGCCTCGGCCCGGGCCTGCAGATCTCTCGCCTTCCGGTACATCTCGGCCGCCTCGTCCTTACGCCCCATGCGGTCGTAGAGGTGCCCGAGGGTGTAGTGGGGCCGGGCGTCGTTGGGGATGCGGTTGGAGGCTTCCAGCATCACCTCGATCGCCTCCTCGTAGCGACCGATCCGGTTGAGCGCTTCACCCCGGTAGTAGAACGCCAGCCCGTTGTCCGGCTCCTTCTGGCAGACCACATGCAGCTCCGTCTCCGCCTGGGCGTAGAGTCCACGCCGGAAGGAGAGGATCCCCGCGGCGAGCCGTCCGGACCCCGTCTCGGGGTCGAGGAGGAGCGCCTTCTCGACGATTTCGGCGGCCCGATCGAGCCGGGACAGGGACATGAGAGCGAGCGCGAGATTCGTGAGCACCTCCGCGCCCTCCGGCTCGATCTCCGCCGCTTGCTCGAGGTGCCGGATCGCCTCCTCCGTCTCGCCCAACTCGTCGAGCAATACGCCGAGATTGTTGTGAACCTTCAGATTCCGGGGGTCGCGTTCCAGAAGCGCGTGGTACAACCCGATCGCCTCCTGCACCCGGCCGGCCTCGACGAGCCGGCGGGCCTCGGCGAGCGAGCCGCCGTCCTCAGCGGCCGGCTTCGACTCGACCGGCGACTCGGACACGTGCGGTCGGTGAGATCGTTCTTCGGACGCAGGCGGCTCGCGAGACTCCTCCTCGGACGCGGGTGGCTCGCGAGACTCCTCTTGCTCGGACTCCGGGGCTTCGCGCTCCGGCTCGGGCGCGTCGACCTCGGACTCCGGGGCTTCGCCCTCGTCGGGTGCATCGGTCTCCCCGGTCTCGCGCTCCGGGGTCCCAGTCTCCCCGCCCGACGTCGCGGCGGCCTCGTCCGGAGTCAGCAGATCACCCTGCGCTGCGTCGGCCTTCTTCTTCTTTCGCGACCGGCCGCGGCGTCCCCGGCGGCGCTTGCCCGAGCCACCCTCAGACATCGCCGTCCCCCCCGACCTCGGCCGCCACCCAGTCCAGGTAGGCATCCAACCCCCCCCGCGCGGGCAGGCACAGCACCTCGGGTACGTCGTAGGGGTGCAGCTCCACGATCCGGTCCCGCACCCGCGGCACGGCCTCGGACGTCGTCTTGAGCACGAGCAGCACTTCGTCGTCGCGTTGCACTCGTCCGTCCCACCGGTACAGCGAGCGCACGCGGTCGACGAGATTGGCGCACGCGATCAGCCGGTCGGCGAGCAGATCCTCGGCCAGGGCTTCGGCGACGCGACCGTCCGGGGCGGTGGTGAGCACGACCGTGACCCGCTCGGGACTCGGTTCGGACATCGGGGTCAACGCGCCGTCACGTCGGCGGCCTCCTCGGCGTACAGTCCGTCGATCACCGCGTCGAGGCGCTCACCCACCACGCGCCGCTTCACCTTCAGCGTCGGGGTGAGCATACCGTTCTCGACGGTGAACTCTTCCTCCAGCAGCGCGACCTTCTTCGGACGCTCGTACGAGGCGAAGTCCTCGAGCATGGCGAAGAGCTCCCGTTCGACGTGGGCGATCACCCGGGGGTCCCGGAGCAACTCTGCCCGCGTCGTCCACTCCACCCCCGCCCCGCGCGCCCACGCCTCGAGCGGGCCGAAGGCGGGCACCACCAGGAGGGAGCAGTAGCGCCGTCGCTCTCCCACCATGACCACCTGCTCGGTCAGCGGGTGGGTCGCCAGCCGGTTCTCGATGGGCTGCGGAGCGACGTTCTTCCCGCCGGCGGTCACGATCAGGTCTTTCTTGCGATCGGTGATGCTGAGGAAGCCTTCGTCGTCGAGCTCGCCGATGTCGCCCGTGGCGAACCAGCCCTCGGGGTCGATGGCGACCTGCGTCGCTTCGGGCTTCCGGTAATAGCCCTTCATGACCTGCGGCCCCCGCACCAGGATCTCGCCGTCCTCGGCGATGCGGATCTCGGTCCCCGGGATCGGCTTGCCGACCGTCCCGATGCGGAAGTCTTCGGGCGTGTTCACGTTCGTGACGGGGCTCGTCTCGGTCAGGCCGTACCCCTCCAGGATCGTGAGCCCGATCGAGTAGAAGAAGCGGTTCAGCGCGGGGGCGAGCGGGCCGCCGCCGCTCACGAAGAAGCGCAGGCGCCCCCCCACGGCCCGCTTTACCTTGGAGAAGACCAGCCGATCGGCCACGGCGTACTGCAGCGCGAGCAGGCCGCGCGGCTCCCCTCCTGCCAGACGGGCGGCGGCGGCGCGGTCGGCCACGGAAACGGCCCAGTCGATGAGTCGCTTCTTCGGGCCCCGGGCATCCATCACCCCGTTGTAGATCTTCTCGTAGATCCGCGGCACCGAGACCACCACGGTCGGCTGCAGGCGGGCGAGGTCGACGATGAGCGTGTCGAGGGAGCGCGGGTACCCGATCCGACACCCTACCCAGAAGAAGAGGTAGTCGACCATCCGCTGAAGGATGTGTGACAGCGGCAGGAAGCTGATCGTGTTGTCGGTGTGGCCGATGGGGAGGACCATGACCGACGCCCGGACGTTGGAGGCGACGTTCCCGTGCGTCAGCATCACGCCCTTCGGGTCGCCGGTGGTGCCGGACGTGTAGAGGACGGTGGCCACGTCGTCCGGCTGGACCTCGAGCGCCCGGGCCCGAAACGCCTCCGGATCCACGGCGTTCCGCTCTCCTTCCGCCAGGAAGTCGCTCCACGACGCGAAGCCGGCCGTGCCGTCGTAGGAGACGATGGAGATCTCCTGCGGGCACTCGGCCACGGCCTCTCGTGCCTTCTCGGCCAGATCGGCCGACGAGACGAAGACGAGGCGCGCCCCGGAGTCACGCAATATATACGCGACCTGGTGCGGACTGAGGGTCGGGTACACGGGGACATCGATCACGCGCGTGCACAGACAGGCCCAGTCGGTGATCGCCCACTCCGGACGGTTCTCGGAGAGGATCGCCACCCGGTCACCGGGCTCGATCCCGGCCGCGGAGAGCCCGCCGGCCACGCTCCGCACCAGGTCGAAGGCCCGGTCGTACCCGATGTCGACGATCCGTTCGGCGGTCTCGAAGCGCTGGAACGCCGGAGCCGACCCGAAGCGCTCGACGGCCTCGACGAAGAGCTCGGTGAGCGTGGACTCCGGGACGCGGTTCTGGTTCACCGCGTGATCGCGACCGTTCACCGCCCGCCGCTCAGCCGCGCTCGACCCGGATGTCGAAGTCGATCTGCGGGTCGAGGGAGTGGAGAACCGAGCAGTACTTGTCCCGCGACAGCTCGACCGCCCGCTGCACGCGCGCCTCGTCGTCGTCCGACGGGCCCTCGACGTGACAGACCAGTGTGATCGCCGTGTAGCGCTTCGGAGCGGAGGCGGCCCGTCGACCCTCCGCGTCGAACCAGAGGGAGTCGACCGGTACGCGCGATTTCTCGAGGATCATGAGGATGTCGATCGCCATGCATCCGGCCACGGAGAGGAGAAGCAACTCCATGGGCGATGGCCCCTCGGCTCCGGCGCTGTCCACGCCGACGACCGGACCCCCGGCCTTTCCGCCCCGGAATGCGAGACCTTCCCCGGTCCAGTCGAGCCGAACCCGGCGGAGGTCAGGTGACGACATCCGTCCCCGTCCCGAGCGGCCCGCGGCTGCCCTGTTCGCGAAGCTGAGCGAGGGCGCCGCGCGCGTGCTCGACATGAGCGCTGGCTTCCCCCTCGGTCGGCGCGTTCGCCAGAAAGGCCTCGAGGTGGGGGATCGACTCGTCGGGCGACTCGCTACGGAGCAGGATGAAGGCGAGTCCGTAGTGGGCACCCGCCGCATCCGGCTTCTTCTGGAGCACGTGGCGGTATGTCTTCGCCGCCTCGTCCACCATTCCGATGCGTGTGTAACAGATCGCGATCTGCTGGAGCACGACGACGTCTCCGGGCGACTCCTTGAGGGCGAGCCGGAACGACGTCAGCGCCTCGTGGAACTTCCCCGCTTCCAGGAGATCGAGGCCCTCGCGGTAGTAGTCGACCTGCTTGGGCTCGTCGCCGCCCAGAATCTTCTTCCAGAACGCCATGCGCGGGAAGTCGGAGGGAGGGTCGCCCGCCCGGAGCGAGCCTCCGTCGAGCGTCCCCGAGGGTGTCGGAAGGTAGGCGGCCGCGGGGCCGGGACGCAACGCTCAACCCTTTGCAGCTACGACCGTTCCAGCCTCTGCGGCCATCACCGAGAGGCCGGCTACCTCAAGTGCGTCGCTCGTCTCGGGCGGGGCCT
>JANQME010000106.1 GCA_028280205.1 Longimicrobiales bacterium | reverse complement strand
CGGTGCGTGGATCCCGCCGGGAGGCGTCGAGCGGGTCTGGTACGATCCGGCGGACGGGCGGGTCCTGGGCATCGAGTGCCGCGACGACGTCGACCCCCGGGTGCACCGCGAGGCGTGGGTCGCCACTGGGCGGTACGAGCGGGCCGAGTGCTTCGGCGGGATCGGCGGCTTCTTCCGCCGCGTCTGGAAGGCGGTCCGTCCAGGGGGCTGAACGACGCCGCGGCGTCGCACCCCGGTGGATCGCGGAGGCCGCGAGCCGCGAGCCGGGTAGCGGCGCCTGCGCACCTCGGGCGATCACCGCATCTTCCCGCGATGCCCCCGAACGTGGTGCCCCGGAACGCGATGCCCCCGAAATCGTACGACCGCGCCTACTTCGACCGCTGGTACCGGGCGTCGGACGCCCCGCGCGGCGACGCCGAGCTCGAGCGCCAGGTGGCGCTGGCCGTCGCGGCGACCGAGTCCGTCCTGAACCGGGACGTGGAGAGCGTGCTCGATGTCGGGTGCGGCGAAGGGCGCTGGCAGCCGGTCCTCCATCGGCTCCGCCCTGAGCTCATCTACTTCGGGCTCGACCCGAGCACGTACGCCGTGGAGCGCTTCGGAGCGGAGCGGAATCTGATCGCCGGCGGTCTGGAGGACCTCCCGACCTACGCCTTCGACGATCCCTTCGACCTCGTCGTGTGCGCCGACGTGCTGCACTACCTGGACGACGAGACCGTGCTGCGCGGGATGGACGTCCTCGCGGAGCTGGTCGGGGGGCTCGCGGTCCTCGAGGTCTTCACCGGTGCCGACCGGCCCGCGGGCGACCGCGACGGGTTCCGGCAGCGGCCGGCCTCGTGGTATCGCCGCGTCTTCGAGGGCGCCGGTCTCGTGCCCGTCGGACTCCAGATGTACGTGCACCGGGAGACCGCCGAGATCCTCGACGAGCTGGACCGGCTCGACCCATCAGGCGGAAGTGACCCACTCCCGTCCGGGCCGCGGGGTTGACGCGGCCCTCGCGGGCGGCCGATTCTGCGCCGATCGGTCCCCCCGCCGACCTCGAACGCACGCCCGACCTCGCTCCGCTGCACGGCGCGCGGTCTCGACGCGGGGGACGACCATGCCCGATGCGCTACCCACGCTCCTCGTACCCGGGACGCAGGCGACGGCGCTGCGCGACCGCGAAGGCACCATCTACAACGTGGTCCGCGTACAGCTCCTCGTCGGCCGGAGCGACATCGGCGACCGGGATCCCGACGCGCTCGGCCGGCTCCTCGCCATGGAGCACGTACCCGAGCGCCTGAGTCCCGAGAAGTCGACCCTCGAGCCGGACAACTTCGTCGCGCGCGGGGACGTCCTGCGGGTCCCGTACGACGGCCTACCCGTGGACATCTGGTGGCGCTACGACTGGCGTGCCGACATCCGGTGGAATGCACTCAAGCTGCTGAGCACGCTTCGCGAGGAGAGCCGCGGAGGCCGGCGCTGGAACCTCATCGGCCATTCGCAGGGCGGGCTCGTCATCATTCTGGCGAGCAAGCTCGCCGAGAGCCCACGCGAGTTCGCGAGCATGGTCGGGCGGGTCGTTCTCGTCGGAGCGCCGATCGCGGGGACGGTGCGAGCCCTCGAGGCGATCCTCTTCGGACGCGCCGACCTGGGCGACGAGCACCTCCCGGGCCTGCTGGCCGCGGCGCGCACCTGGCCGGCCCTCTACCAGATGCTGCCGTCCTGGGCGGCCGCGTTGGACAACAACGGCGATCCGCGTCCTCCGGACAAACAGTTCGACCAGCCCGGAGGATGGGGTGCGCTCACGTCCGCGGACGCGCCCATCCGGGAGGATCTGCTCCTGCGGGCGCGCGAGACGCAGGCGCTGCTCACGGGCCCCTTCTCCCACCTGGGCTCGGTCGACGTGCTGACCATCTTCGGCAAGCAGCAGATGACGCCGATCCACGTCGCGCTGAAGGGCTCGACGTACGAGCAGAAGTACCGCAATCAGATGGGCGACGGGCTCGTGCCCGAGAAGATCACGCAGAAGCACATCGGGGCCCCGGTGCACGACCGAAGACTCGTGCTGACGAAGCCGGTGAAGGCGCACGCGATGCTCTGCGTCGACCCCGACGTCCAGGACGTGATCGACACGTTCTTCGGAGAGCCGCTCCTGCCGCTCCCCGTCATCTAGCACCGCACAGAGCGTAACCAGGAGGCCCCGTGGCCCTGCTCCGACCGCGCCGCCGATCCGTTCTTCGCCACCCCCGAGGGCGGCGCCTCGTCGCCGCCCTCGCGGTCGCGGCCGCCGTGGCCGCCGGCCCCGCCCGCCCGGCCGGGGCCCAGGAAGGTACGCTTCATGCCCAGGCCACGCTCCTCGACGACGCCGTGTGGACGGCCACGTTCGGGCTCCGCTACACGACGCCGCTCGGCGACGCGAGCGAGGAGGGTGGGGTGCTTCCCGGACCCGGCCAAACGGTCGAGCGGGCGGGCCGGCGCTGGCTCTTCACCGCGATGGCGGGCGGAGGGATCGCGCGGGGTCGCGGGTCGGGCGCGGAGACCCGCGGGACGGCGGTCGGCTATGTGGGCGCGCTGTACCGCCTGGAGTCGGTCGTGGAGTCGGTGGGTGCCGTCGCCTGGGGCAGCCTCGAGCCGGGCTTTCTCGGCCCTGCGGTGGCCGTGCGCGCCCTCACGATTCTCGAGGTGCTCGCCGGCGTGGGTACCCTCGAGGAGCGGTCCGGAGCGTCGTGGTTCGCGAGCGTCGCCGTCTCCGTCGCCCTCTTCCGCGATCTGGGAAGCTGACGGCCGACCGGGGGGCGTTCCGCGATGGCCGCGAGCCGATACCTTCCACGGCTCAGGCCGTCTCCAACCCCCGCCCCACCCATGCCCGACACCCGCTCGTCCCTCCGGACCGACCTCCGGTTCTCCGTCCTGCTGACCATCGCTCTGGTGGCGGCGCTCGCCACGCCTCCGGCCTCGGCGCAGGAGCTCCTGCAGGCCCAGCGCGCGGCCACCTCGGCCGGGCTCGACTACTACTTCCCGGACGGGGTGACCTTCCTGCCGGGCATCCCGTCGCCCGAAGAGTTTCTCGGCTATCCGATCGGGAGCTTCCATACGCGCCACGACCGGATCGTGGAGTACATGAAGGAGCTCGCGCGCCTCTCCGACCGCGCGACGTATCAGGAGATCGGGCGCACGTACGAGCTTCGATCGATGCCGGTGCTCACGGTGACGACGCCGGAAAACCACGCCCGCCTGGAGGAGATCCGCGAACGGCACATCGCGGCCTCCGAGCCGGACGGGGACGTCGCCGCGGCGACGGACCTTCCCGTGATCGTCCACCTCGGATACGGCGTGCACGGCAACGAGACCTCCCCGACGGAGGCGGCCCTACTCACCGCGTACTGGCTCGTTGCCGGTACGGGTGAAGTCGAAGACTATCTTGAAGATGGGGTGTTTCACCTCGAGCCGAATCTGAATCCTGACGGTCGGGGTCGGCACACGTGGTGGGCGAACCTGAACCGGGCCGATCCGATGGTCGCCGACCCGCTCGACCGGGAGCACAACGAGGTGTGGCCCGGCGGGCGCACGAACCACTACTGGTTCGACCTCAACCGGGACTGGCTCCCCCTGGTGAACCCCGAGAGCCGCGCGCGCATCGACTGGCACCAGCGCTGGCGGCCGAACGTGGTGACCGACTACCACGAGATGGGCACGTCGAGCACCTACTTCTTCGAGCCGTCCGAGCCGGTGGGCTCGTGGAATCCGCTCCTGCCCGAGCGCCTCTACACGGACATCACGATGCGCTTCGCCGACGACTGGTCGGCGGCGCTCGACTCCATCGGGGCGCTCTACTTCACCAGGGAGGTCTACGACAACTCGTATCCCGGGTACGGCTCGACCTACCCGAACTTCCTGGGCGGGCTCGGCCTCGTCTTCGAGCAGGCGAGCTCGCGCGGCCACATCCAGGAGAGCGACCACCACGGGATCCTGACCTTCCCCTTCGCCATCCGGAACCACCTGCGCACAGGGCTGGCGACGGTGCGCGTCGCGGTCGAGGAGCGCCAGGAGCTGCGCGAATACCAGCACGACTTCTTCGTGAGCGCGCTGGAAGAGGCCGACGACGACCCCGTGGAGGGTTGGATCTTCGGCGACCCCGAGGACGCGTCGCGCAACCGGGACTTCGTCGACCTGCTCCTGCGCCACGGGATCCGGGTGCACGAGCTCTCCGAGGCGCGCGACGTCGACGGGGTGAGCTTCGAGCTTGGCAGCGCGTGGGTCGTCCCCGCCGACCAGCCGCAGTACCGGCTCGCCCGCTCCATCTTCGAGCGGACCGAGACCTTCCCGGACTCGGTTTTCTACGACGCCTCCACCTGGACGATCAGCTTGGCGTACGGGATGCCCGACGCGGAAGTCCGCTCTGGGAATCTGTCGCTCGGGGAGGAGGTGACCGCGCCCCCGACGCGGGACGTTCCCCCCGTGCCCCGGAGCGGGATCGCCTACCTGCTCGACTGGCGGGACTCCGACGCGCCGCGGGCGCTTCAGGCGCTGCAGGCTCGGGGTGTGCGGGCCGAGGTGGCGATGCGGCCCCTCACGGCCACCACGTCATCCGGCCCCGTCGAGCTCGGGCGGGGCGCGATCAGCGTGCCTGTGCGTATCCAGTCGCTCGACGCGAACGCGCTGTACGCGGCGGTCTCCGAGGTGAGTCGGGAGGTCGGCATCCCGATCCTCGCGGCCTCCTCCGCGCTCTCCGCCGCCCT
>JANQME010000012.1 GCA_028280205.1 Longimicrobiales bacterium | reverse complement strand
AGTGCGCCGAGCGACTCCGCCATGTGCAACTGGATCGTACCGGTGCCCGAGATCGCGATGACGCCCGGAGGCGGATCGAAGTCCCGGAGGATGGTGATCAGCTCGAAGCCGTGCACTTCGGGCATGTTCAGATCGGTGATGACGATGTCGATTCCTTCCGAGAGGAAGCTGCGGAAGGCCTCTTCCCCGTCCGGGGCGACGACGGTCTCGTAGCCCGCGCGCCTGAGCACGGCCTGAATGAGGACTCGGTCGGCTTCTTCG
Organism: Longimicrobiales bacterium; assembly: GCA_028280205.1. Classification (GTDB taxonomy): domain Bacteria; phylum Gemmatimonadota; class Gemmatimonadetes; order Longimicrobiales; family Gaopeijiaceae; genus UBA2589. The sequence continues at coordinate 2,246 of JANQME010000012.1, read as the reverse complement.
TCGTCGACGATCAGGATGCGCGGCATGTTCCGTGACCTCCGAGTGGCTTTGGGGGGATGGGTCGGCACTGCGATGCCACTCAATCCACCGTAGCAAAAACTTCCTTCAAAGATCAAGCATTTCGGTCGAGGGGCCGACGCTCAGGGAAGCGCTCCACCGGGAAGGTGCTCCGCCGGAGAGCTCCCTAGGAAGCCCGGGACGCCAGGATCTCCTGCGACGCTGCGACCAGATCGTCGATGCGGAATGGTCGACGCAGGTGGATGCGGGTTCCCTCCCGCCGCCAGGGTCCGAAGAAGGGGACGTCATTCGACCGCGGGTCCCGGATCACGAGGATCGGGAGCTCCGGAAATCGCTGGGCGATCTGGAGGATCGGGTCCTCGTCGCTGCCTCGCGGATCGGAGGGGAGGTCGGACACGAGAAACTCGACTGGACGCTCCTCGAGCGCGGCCAGCGCTCCCGGCACGTCAGGTACCGGAACCGCCTCGAGACCCTCGGAAGCGAGGACATCGCGGATGACTCGACCGAGCTCCGGTTGATCCTCGATGACCACGACGACCGGTGGGGGTGGCGGCACGGCCGGGTTGCGTCAGCGGGGATCCACGTCCGCCCAGACCTCCGCCCGCCCGTCGTGCGTGAAGGAGAGGATCTGGTACGGTTCGGGATTCGGACCCTCCATCCCCGGGGAGCCGATGGGCATCCCAGGCACCGCGATCCCCGCGATCTCGGGGCGCTCTTCGAGCAGCCGCTCGACGTGCTCGGCCGGGACGTGGCCTTCCACCACGTAGCCGTCGACGATGGCGGTGTGGCAGGAGGACATCTGCGTCGGGACGCCGCCGTCGCGCTTCACCGACATCAGGTCCCGCACGTCGCGTGTCTCGACCGTGAAGCCCGCCGCACGCATGTGGTCGACCCAGCCGTTGCAGCAGCCGCACGTGGGGCTCTTGTAGACCAGCACGGGTGGCAGCTCGGGGTCGGGCGTCGCTTCGGCGGAGCGGGCCGCCTCGGCATCACCGCACGACGCGGCCGCCAGGCAGGCGAGGAGAACGAGGCCGCAGCGGCGGGCGACGGCGAGGGCGTGGGCGGTCGACATCGTTTGGGGACGGGTTCGGCTCGGGGCCTCGGCGCCGCGATGGCGCGTGGTCGGGACGGAGCATCAACTTAGGCCCGAACGGCGGAGTCCCGAAACGCCGCTCTCCCGACGGCCGTAGGGGGTGCACGTGGACGGGCCGATTCCGCGCCCGATCTCGTACGGCGAGCCCGATGGAGGAGTTCCGGATGGACTGGGAGTTCATCGCACCGATGATCGTGTCGATCGTCTTCATCCTCACCGTGGGAGGTGTGCTCGTCCTGCGTCCGATCGCGAAGCGCGTCTCCGAGCTGCTCGAGATGTACGCGCGTGATCGTCACTCGGGGATCGGCAGCGACGTGCACCAGATGCGGGAGCTGCTCGAGACGATGAACGCGCGACTTCAGCTCATGGAGGAGCGCCAGGACTTCACCGAGCGGCTCCTCTCGTCCGGGCGGACGGCGGCGCCCGACGGCTCGGGATCCGACGACGCGGCTTCCCGTGCCGCCTCGAAGGGTGTCGAGCCCCCGGACAGGACGCGAAGCGTCGGCTCCGGCCCGGGCGCCGCGCGCTGATCCTCGCTCCCGGTCCGGCGAGGACCGGGCACGGGCCGTCAGGGACGGCGGCCGATCGAATCGTGCCGCGCCGCGCGCTCGTTGGCTCGGTCGCGCGCGTCCATGGCGCGACCCACCCCCGACGCGCCGGGGATCGGCAGGTCGGCGACGATGCTGTCCTTCTGGGCGCGGGTGAGCTCCGTGGCCTCCTCGGGCTGACCGCCGCATGCGGTCGCGAGGAGCCAGGCCGCCGCAGCCGTCGCGAGTCTCCGTGGAATGTCCATCCTCCACTTTTGCCGACCGGACGTGCCGGGTGCAAGTTGCGCGACATGGCGAGCCCCACCCGCGTGCAGGAGAGCGACCCGGAAGCGGAGTCGCGCGGTCGGGGCACGGGGCTCGGCACGCGCATCCTGATCGGGATGGTGGCGGGGTCGATCCTGGGAGCCGCGCTCGGCGAAAGGGCTGCCGCGGTCGAGCCGCTGGGCGACCTCTTCATCAGGCTCCTCGTCCTGGCGGCGATCCCGCTCGTCTTCTTCAACCTCCTGGCGGGGCCCCCTGCCCTGACGGACGTGCGCCCGTCCGGGCGCCTCGCCGGGAAGGTCATGGGCTATTACGTGACCACCGAC
>JANQME010000059.1 GCA_028280205.1 Longimicrobiales bacterium | reverse complement strand
TGGCCCGGCACGCGAGCGTGCCGGGCCATTCGCGTGTCGCTCTGCGATGCGTCGAGCGGAGCCTTACCACAGTTTCCGCGGAGCCGGCGACGACCGAATCCCACGACCGCGCTCCCGCGTAGGGGGGTGCCATGAACGGATTCCCGAGCTCGCCACGGATCGCCCCACCGGTCGCCCTCGCCGTCACGGCGGCCCTGGCCATTCTCACCCCCGACCCGGCCGCCGCTCAGGGCCTCAAGCTCGCGGTCGGTGACGTCGGACTCGGGATCGGGGACGTGCCCCGACTCGACGGCCTCCGGCTCAACTACCGCGACGGCGCGCTGCAGCGCGTTCGCGGGATCAACGCCACGCTCTGGCGCCCCTACGACGACGCCGTGGGCGGCACCGTCGAGGGGCTGGCGATCGGGCTGCCGCTCACCGGGGGCCGCGACGTCCGCGGCCTGTCCGTCGGACTGGGGATCTCGGCCGACCGCACGCTCTCCGGGGTGGGGGTGGGAGCGCTCGGTCTGGGTGCCGGCGACCGGCTCTCCGGTGTCATGGTCGGCGGACTCGGGATGGGCACCGGCGGCGATCTCGAGGGGCTCATGGTCGGCGGTCTCGGCGCCGGGGCCGGAGGCGACGTTCGCGGCGCGCTGATCGGAGGCCTGGGTGGGGGCGTCTCGGGCTCGCTGAGCGGGATCGCGGCCGGCGGGCTCGGATTCGGGACCGGCGGCGACCTGACGGGCCTGGCGATCGGCGGGCTCGGCGCCGGCGCGCAGGGCGACGTGAAGGGTGTGCTCATCGGTGGACTGGGCGTCGGGGCCGGAGGCGACTTCACCGGGATCGGGATCGGCGGGCTCGGGCTGGGTGCCGGGGGGAGCGTGAAGGGCCTCCTCATCGGCGGGTTGGGCGTCGGAGCCGCCGAGGACGTGACGGGGGTCGTGATCGGCGGGCTGGGCATCGGCGCGGGCGGCGAGCTGAAGGGGCTCTCCGTCGGCGGCGTCGGCATCGGAGCGGCCCGACTCACGGGAGTCGCGCTGGGCCTCGCCGCCGGTGGCCAGGACATCCACGCCCTCGTCATCGCGCCGGCGTACTTCAAGGCGATCGAGGAGGGCACGATGCGCGGAGTGTCGATCAGCGCGTACAACCGCACCGCCGGGCGCCAGGGCGGGTGGACGATCGGACTGCTCAACCTCGCCGACGAGCTCCACGGCGTTCAGGTGGGTCTCATCAACATCGCGAAGAACAAGTCCCGCTTTCGCGTCCTGCCCCTCGTCAACTGGAACTGAGGTCGGCGTCCCGACCGACCCAGCTCGAAGTCACCGCGCGACGCCCTGATCCAACCCGCCCCAGGGCCGCGGGCGGCGTCCCCCCTAAGGCTTCAGGTCGCGCGACACCTCTTCCGCCACGAGGTAGCGAGGGCTCAGCGACGCCTGGGTCGATGGCGCCAGCACCCCCTGGGCCGCCAGCTCGGAGACGTGGAAGCTGGTCACCCTGTCGAGGAAGGACGCCGAGACGTCGCGCGCGCCCACCAGGCGCAGGGCGAACGAAGGCCGCAGGCCTCGACCCAGCGCGTCGCGCACGTCCGCCTTGGTGATCGAGTCCTGCTCGCCCCGCTGACGGGCCGCGAGCACCGCCCTGCGCAGGAGGCTGATCCGGGCGGCATCCGTCGTGACCCAGTCGATCCGGCGCCGGTCGTTCTGCTCCATGACGCCGGTCAGGCCGTAGAAGAACCATGCGTACAGCGCGATCCCGAACGCGATCGGGTCGAAGTACGCGTAGGCGAAGAGCGGTCCGAGGATCGACGTCTGGAGCGCCGCCACCACCGACTCGCTGCCGAACGCGGTCACGAGCTGCGGCAGGAGCCAGAGCGTCGTAGCGATCGTCGCGACGGCGCCGGAGCCCACGCGCGAAGAGCGGTATCGGCTGCGCGCCTCCAGAAGTGCCTCGTCGCGGACGGCGTGACGGCGAGCCTCGGCGAGCGCCTCCTCGGAGCGCTGCGGCGACGGCTGTCCGATCGCCTTCATGATCGCCGAGACCATCGGGGCGACCGATTCGACCGGCACCAGAGCGGTCGTGTCCGAGTCGACGTCGAGCTGGGCCAGCGCGGTCGAGAGCTGCGCGAGCCTCCGTCGGGCATCCGAAGTGTCGTCGTGCGCGTGCGCGGCCTCGCTCTCCGGAACCGCCTGGACCTCCTTCACCACCTGACCCCTCCTGCCTCGAGTGCGTGCATTCCGTTGGACGTCGGGAGCGGCGGTGGAGTTGCAGGAACGCAGCCGACGCAACCCGCCCGGCCATCGCGGCGTCCAAGGGGTGCCGGGAGACGAGGACCGAGCGAGACGGGAGGCGGGTCGAGGATGGAGGAACGGACGAGCCCGGTCGGGCCGGCGGGGCTGCTCCTGCTCGCCGCCGCGACGATCTCGCTGGGCACGACGGCGCTGATGGGGGCGCGCGACCGCCTCGATGCGCGCTCGGCGGCTGGCGGCACCGTCGCCGCTCCGGTCGAGCCCGTCGAGCAGATCGCCGAGCCCACCGGGTGGCGGCCCGGCGTGGTTGCCACCGCTCACCCGCTGCTTCCCCCGACCTTCGAGGGCGTCGAGGATGCGATCCTCGCCTCCCCGATGCTCCACCATCCGCCCTTCGCCGCCGAGGTGGACGCGTGGGTCGATCGGTGGAGCTCGACCTTCGCCCGCTGGATGCCGACCTACCTGGAGCGGATGTCCTCGTTCGAGGAAATCGTCGACGCGACCCTCGCAGAACACGGGCTCCCACCTTCCCTGCGCTACCTGCCGGTGATCGAGAGCGGTTACAGCCCCTCGGCGGTCAGCTCCGCCAGCGCAGTGGGGCTCTGGCAGTTCATGGCGCCTACGGCGCGGGCGCTGGGCGTCGAGGTCACCCGCATGGTGGACGATCGGCGCGACCCGTACGTGTCGACGGCGGCGGCCGCGGACTATCTGCTGGAGCTGCACGGACGGTACGGCTCCTGGTTCCTGGCGCTGGCGGCGTACAACGCCGGGCCCGACCGGATCAACGGTCTGCTCGAGCGTTACCTGCCCGGCGAGGAGCCCTCCGACGCCGTCTACTGGGCGCTGCGCAACGTCCTTCCGAAGGAGACCGCCGACTTCGTCCCGAACTTCCTGGGTGCGGTGATCGTGGCGTCGGATCCGGAGGCGCACGGCTTCGAGCCGGTCCGACCGCGCCCGTTCGACTTCGAGCGTGTGCCGGTGCGCGGCTCGGTCTCCTTCGCGACGATCGCCCGGGCGACCGGCGTGAGCGCCGAGGAGATCGCGCGGCTCAACCCCGAGCTCCTGCGCGGGGTGACGCCGCCCGACCGGCAGGTCGAGCTGCGCCTGCCCCCGGGCAGCCTTCCCGACTTCCGGGCGTACTTCGCGCGCACCGCCGACCGCGACGACTGAGGACGGAGCCGGCGGCGGCCCGACGACCCGGGTGACCGGCGGGGCACGCCCCGCCGGCCCTCACCCACCGGCGTCCCTTCAGCGCCCGGACTCCCTGGAGCGCACGCCCACGCCGAACGGCGAGCCCTCGATGCCCCGCAGCACGAGCGGGGTTTCGGGGTCGTCCGGGTGGAACTCGAACGACACGCCCGTCTCCACGTTGAAGAGCTTGCCGTCCCGGTAGAGGCCGGCGTGGAAGCGCCCCAGGCCCGCCGGGATCATGTCGAAGGTGAGCTCGTCGCCCGGATGGAACGGGAAGGACATCCAGCCCCTCAGGATCCCGCCCGAGCCTTCCGTGACGGTCATCTCGGCCTCGAGCGGCCAGTCGACGCCCGGAACGATCTCCAGGGCGTACTCGCCCAGATACCGGGCCCGCTCCTCGGGCGGCAGCACGACCGGCTCGGACGGCTCGACGAGCAGGTCGAGCGGAACCCGGGTCTCGCCCCAGGCCAGCTCGAGACGCGCCGCGTCGCCGCTCACGGCCGGGAACGACCAGGTGAGCATCTCCACGTGGGAGCCCTCGGTCGGTCGCGCCTCGATCTGGTACGTGCCGAGCGCGGAGTCCGGTTTCTGGAAGTGGAAGTACTCGATCTCCGAGTTGAGCGTCATCGTCCAGCGTTCCTCGCGCGGGATCATCCACACCGAGTAGGCGCCGGGGGCCACGTCGACCCCATTGATCCGAACCGGCCGGTCCGTGGTGAGGGTGGTCGCCCAGTTCGCGCCCGGGGTCCAGACGACGTTCCAGGGTACCAGCGTACCGAAGAGCTCCCGACCCCGGGCGCTGGGGCGCGCATAGTCGAGCGTGATCGTGGTCCCGTCGAGCGTCTGGGATACGGCGCCCCGCTCACTGGCGCGGATCTGCGCCGTCGCAGCACGGGGTCCGATTGCGGCGCACGCCGCGGTGATCGCCAAGGTGACTCCGATGATCTGGCTGCGTTTCATGTTCCCTCTCCTGGATTCGATGGGCAGTACGCGCGTTCTTGCGTCCTTCAGCCGAAACGCCGGTCCACGGCGGCCCGGATATCGTCGAGCGACCGGCCCTCGGCGCGCAGCTCGACGGCCAGCCGACCCTCGCCCTCGCAGACGACGCAGAACTGCGCCATTCCGATCCCTTCGTAGCAGGAGAGGAGCGACCGCATCTCCGGCATCGCGCCGCACCCGCAGTGGCAGCCGATCCCGTCGGCGATCTCCGGGATCGCGCGTATGCCGTCGAAGAGCGCGCGGAGCTCCGGACGGACCTCGGCGCTCGCCACCACCTTCGACCCGTCCACGCCCTCGCGGGGCTCGGGGTGACCGGAGAAGCGGCGCCGACCCGGCCCTGCCGCGCGGAGGCCGACCGGCAGGACGGCCACGGCGACCCCGCTCGTGAGCAGACGCAGGAGCTGGCGGCGTGTCGCGGTTCGTGATCCGTCGATGTCCATGGTCCGTCCGTGATCGTCCGTTCGTGGTCCGTTCGATGGCTTCGTCGAGTCTGACCGAATTCACCCACGCTCCGGCTCATCCGCGTTGCCGGTCCGCGCGATGATTACTATTCTGATGGATAAGAAAATAAGGCGACCATGACACCACAGCCGATCTCCGATCTCGAGGTACTCTCGCTGGCCGCACTGCTTCGGCTGGGCGAGCACGCCTACGGCGTGTCGATTCGGGACGACATCGCCGCCCGCACGGGGCGCGAGGTGTCGATCGGATCGCTGTACCGAGCGCTCCGGCGTCTCGAGGAACGGGGACTCGTCGAGACGTGGGTCGGGGAACCGACGTCGGTGCGGGGCGGCCGCGCAAAGAAGCACTTCCGGGTGCTCCCGGCGGGCCGGGACGCGCTCGAGGCCTCGCTGCGCAGCCTGCAGAGCATGATCGACGGGCTGGGTCTCGACGTGAGGTCGTCGTGACACGCCCACCTCGGTTGGCCGAGCGGCTCCTCCGGATGCTCGCGCCGCCGGACGAGCGGGACGCCGTGGTCGGGGACGCGGCCGAGTCGTTCGAGCGGCGTGTCCGGACGTCGGGCCGACCGGCTGCGGTCGCGTGGTACGCGTGGGAGGTCGCGCGCTCGGCGTGGCCGCTGATGATGTTTCCGGGACGTTGGAGGGGAATGATGACGGGAATGGTGCAGGACGTACGGGGTGCCCTTCGGCTCTTCGTGAGGTCGCCGGGCCTCGCCGCGGTCGTGGTGCTCACCCTCGGGATCGGCGTCGGCGGGGCGTCTGCGGTCTACAGCATCGTGAGGGGCGTGCTCCTCGCACCGCTGCCGATCGCGGAGCCGGACCGTGTCGTGACGCTCTGGGGCGCAACCCCGGAGTACCCGCGGATTCCGCTCACGGCCGGAGACTTCAACGTGCTCGGCGCCTCGGTCGACGCCTTCGCCGGGGTCGCCGGGATCTGGAACGACCGGGGTCTTCTCGGGGGCGACCGCGAGGCCGAGCAGGTCAGCGTGGGGTGGGTGACACCCGACTACTTCGATGTGGTCGGCGTCCGTCCGATGCTCGGGACCGTCCCCGAACACGCGGACGACCTCGGCATCGTCCTCTCCCACGACCTGTGGGAGCGACGATGGGGTGCGGATCCCGATGTCCTGGGTCGGGTGGTCGAGCTCGGCGGTGACGCGATGGAGGTCGTCGGCATCCTCCCGCCGGACCGCGATCCGAATCTGACCACGTTCTCGGGCGCACGGGCGGACCACGAGGTATGGCGACTCATGCCGCCGGGCTGGACCGCGGGCGAGGACCGCTCGGTCGGATGGATCCGGGCGACGGCACGCCTCCGCGACGGGGTGACGCTCGAGCAGGCGCAGGCGGAGGTGGACGCGCTCATGGCGGCCGTGAATCGCACCGTGACCGACCGCGACGGCGGCACCGACCTGCGCATCCCGCTCGTCCCGGCGAAGGACGACCTGATCGGGGGCGTCTCGCGCACGC
>JANQME010000029.1 GCA_028280205.1 Longimicrobiales bacterium | reverse complement strand
CGCTCGTGGCGCAGATGAAGGCCGAGGTCGTGAAGGCCGAGGCCCAGGTGCCGCTGGCGCTCTCCGAGGCGTTCCGCTCAGGCAACCTCGGCGTGATGGACTACGTTAAGTACCGCAACATCGAGGCGGACACGAACATGCGCACGGCGATCGCCGGTCCCGACGACCGGCCCCTGCCGTCGACCGACGAGTAGGGCCGGCCCGTGGAAGAGCTGATCTTCTTCGCCGTCATCATCTTCTTCTCGATCGTCGAGTCGATCGCGCGGAGCCGGCGGGCGAAGCGGGGTGGGGAGGCGCCGGAAGAGGGTGGGGCGGAGCGTGCCGGCCGCCCTGAGCGAGCCGAGCGCGAGGTGGAGACGCGTCGTCGCACGCTGCCCACGTACGACGAGGACCCGCCGTACGATGACGAGCCGTCGTACGACGACCAGGCCGTGCGGGCCGGTCGGCACCGGGGCGGTGTGCTCACCCACTCGGACCGACCGTCCTCCGAGGAGATGCTCCCGGGGGAGCTGCTCGAGGAGCTGGCGCGCATGGCCGGTCGGGTGGAGCAGCGGCGTGCACGCACGCTCGAGCTGCCGAAGGAGTCGCCTCCGATTCCGGATCGCGGGGCGCCTGACCGGGCTCCGGGTCGGCGGACGAAGCGAACTGCCGACCGCCCGGTCCGCACCCCCGAGCACCCGATCCACCGGGCGCACGCCAACTACGGCACGGACCCCTCGAGCCGCCCACCGTCCTTCCACGACCGCCTCGACCCGCTCGCCGAGGTGTTCGACGCGGACGCCAGCGCGGTGCACGCGCAGCTCCGCAGCCTCGACCCCGACACCCTCCAGCGCGCCATCGTTCTACGCGAGGTGTTGGGGAAGCCGTTGGCGCTCCGGGAGGAGTAAGCCCAGCGCGCCTCGGTCACATTTGGCCGGACGCCATCTTGCGCAACACCGTCTGCAGGATCCCACCGTTGCGGTAGTACTCGACGTCCACGTCGGAGTCGAGCCTCGCCTTGGCCTGGAACGTCACCGGCGGTCCATCCTCCGGTGTCGCCGTGACGTCGATGATCGAGCCCGGCTCGAGCCCGTCGGCGATCCCGGTCAGGTCGAACGTCTCGTGGCCCGTGAGTCCGAGCGATGTCGGCGTCTGGCCGTCGACGAACTCGAGCGGGAGCACGCCCATCCCCACCAGGTTGCTCCGGTGGATCCGCTCGAAGCTCTCGGCGATCACGGCCCGCACCCCGAGGAGGATCGTCCCCTTGGCAGCCCAGTCCCGCGAGCTGCCAGTTCCGTACTCCTTCCCGGCCAGGATGACGAGCGGCGTGCCGGCCTCCTGGTAGCGCATCGAGGCGTCGTAGATCGGCATCTCCTCGCCCGACGGGAAGTGCACCGTGTAGCCGCCTTCGCGGCCGTCGAGAAGGAGGTTCTTGATGCGCACGTTCCCGAAGGTGCCGCGCATCATGACCTCGTGGTTCCCGCGTCGGGACCCGAAGGTGTTGAAGTCCTTCACCTCGACGCCGTGCTCGCGCAGGTACAGACCGGCCGGCTCCCGCTTCGGGATCGCGCCCGCGGGCGAGATATGGTCCGTGGTGACGGACTGACCGAGCAGCGCAAGCACGCGGGCACCCGAGATGTCGCCGGGCTCGGGAACGTCCTGACCCATCCCCTCGAAGAAGGGCGGGCGCCGCACGTACGTCGAGTCGTCCACCCACTCGTAGAGGCTCCCCTCTTCCGGGAGCGGGAGCGCCTGCCAGTTCTCGTCGCCGGTCGTGACCGTCGCGTACCGTTCGGTGAACATCTCCGGCTTCAGCGCATCCGCGATCGTCTCGCGGATCTCCTGCGGGGACGGCCAGATGTCGGCGAGGAAGACCGGCTGGCCGTCCGATCCGTGCCCGATGGGCTCGTTGTCGAGGTCGAGATCCATCCGTCCCGCGAGCGCGTAGGCGACCACGAGCACGGGCGAGGCCAGGTAGTTCGCTCGCACCAGAGGGTGGATGCGCGCCTCGAAGTTCCGGTTCCCGGAGAGGACCGAGGCCACGACGAGGCCGTGCTCCTCGACCGCCTTGTGGATGTTCGCCGGGAGCGGACCCGAGTTGCCGATGCACGTCGTGCAGCCGTACCCGACGACATGGAAGCGCAGGGCTTCGAGGAAGGGCAGGAGGCCGGACTGGGTCAGATAGTCGGTGACCACCTTGCTCCCGGGCGCCATCGATGTCTTCACCCAGGGTTTCACCGTGAGTCCCTTCTCGACGGCCTTCTTCGCGAGAAGCCCCGCGCCGACCATGACCGACGGGTTCGACGTGTTCGTGCAGCTCGTGATCGAGGCGATGACGACGGTGCCGTCCGTGATCTCGACCTCCTCGCCCTCGCACTCCACCGTCACGCAGCGCGCGTCCGTCGTCGCGACGGCCTGAGCGGGACTCGCGCCGCCCTCGCCGCTCCAGCTCTCGCCCGTTCGGGGCTCCGGGGCGCCGAGTTCGAAGCCGCCCGGGACGAGGTTCGGCAGGTCGTGCTCGAACTGCTTGCGCATGTCCGACATGCGGATGCGGTCCTGCGGCCGCTTGGGCCCGGCGAGGCTCGGCTCGACCGTCGACAGGTCGAGCTCGAGGCTCGAGGTGAACTCCGGGTCGGGCGTCTCGTCGGTGCGAAAGAGGCCCAGCTCTTTCGAGATTGCCTCGACTCGCTCGACCATGGCTTCGTCTCGCCCGGTGCCGCGCAGGTACTCGAGCGTCGAGCCGTCGACGGGGAAGAAGCCGATCGTCGCCCCGTACTCGGGCGACATGTTGGCGAGCGTCGCCTTGTCGGGCAGGCTCAGGTTCGAGAGTCCCGCGCCGAAGTACTCCACGAAGCGCCCCACCACCCCGTGCTCGCGGAGCATCTCGGTGACCCGGAGGACGAGATCGGTCGCGGTGGCGCCTTCGGGGAGCACGCCCGTGAGCTTCATCCCCACCACCTCGGGGAGGAGCATGTAGTAGGGCTGACCGAGCACGACCGCCTCGGCCTCGATCCCGCCCACGCCCCAGCCCACCACGCCGAGC
>JANQME010000020.1 GCA_028280205.1 Longimicrobiales bacterium | reverse complement strand
GCCAGGCGGACTCCGCGTCCCACGCTGACGCATCGATTCGCTCGGGCGTCAGCGCGGCGGCGATGTCCCACGCCAGGCGACACTCCTCCAGCGCCTCTCGAAGCTCGCCGTCGGTCGCGAGGCGCCGCTCCAACTCCGTCTCTTCGTCTGGTGACAGGTCACCGGAGAGGTAGCGGGCGAGCAGCTCCGCTTGGTTCGGGTCAGACGTAGGATCGCTCGGCCATGTCATGACTGTGAAACACACGGGGGCCGGGATACCCCTACGTGGAGACCGTAGGCCCTATGAAGAGGATTGCAGCAGGGCGGCCCGGAGGGCTTGCAGCGCACGACCCATCTGGGCCTCGACAGTCTTCGCGCTGATCCCCATCACTTCCGCAGCTTCGGCATGTCTCAGCCCGCGGCCACGGACCAGAAGAAACGCTTCTCGGCAGCGGGGAGGGAGTCGCTCGAGCACGCGCTCGACCGAGCGCTCCATCTCGCGCACTGCCGTCTCCTCCTCGGGGGTGGGTACCGACGACCGAGGTGCGGCCGTCGCCTCTCGAGTCCAGCGTTGCTGCAGACGCGCGCGCCTCAGGTTGTTCAGCGCGTTGCGTCGGGCCGCTGTATAGAGATAGGCACGCTCGATCTCGCCGAGCGGCCGTTCGGCTCGCTGCCGCCAGATCGCCGCGAACACGTCCTGCACGAGCTCCTCAGCCGTCTCGGGCGACGCCACCATCCCATGCACGAAGGAGCAGAGTTCACCGAAGTAACTTTGAAAGAGGTGCTCGATCCTGTCGTGGTCGGGCGATCTCCCTCCCGGAGCTGGCGCTGCCTCGTGCGACACGTTCACCCTTTAGCTTGACGGCAACACTACTGAGAATATCGTATCATCAAGCCGGTAGGCGGGGAAGCAGCCAACCGTCCGCCTACACCGTGGGAGGGCGGCAGGCTCGAACCGTGAGCGCCGCGCCGAGAAGGGCGAACGCGAGGAGACCCGCCAGAGGGAGCGCAAGGCGCGCCCCCAGCTCGGCCCATCGGACGGGCCTTTCGAATCGGAAGGGTCGCGCGTCTCCGATCTCGTCCGGGGTGATTGCGCGGCCCGCCTTCATCGCGGAGACGAACGGCTGCTGAAGCTCGCGTGCGTGGAGATCCAGCTCCTCCACGAACCGCTGGTGGCGGCCCAGGTCCGACCCCGCGACCGCGTCCATCACCTCCTGGAGGAGCAGCGCCGGGGAAAGGAGCGCGAGCCTGTTCGCAAGCGCGAGGTGCCTCTCGCGTGTCGCGACGTATCGTTCGACCAGCGCGCGGGCACGGAACTCGGTCTCCTGCCGCTCCGCCTCCTTGGCCGCCCCGTCTGCTTGCCAATAGGTGAGGGGTCTCGACCATCCCGGGTTCCGATCCAGAAAGGTGCGGATCCAGGGCCTCCGCTCGAGCTCCGGCGGAACGTGCAGGCTCACCCAGGCCTCTGCGCGCCTTTGCGGGTCTGCCTCCGGGCGGGCCGAAGGATCCGGTCGGTACGCCTCCGCAAAGGCGTCCCGCAACGCGCGAGAAGTGAGGTGGTATTCGTGGTAGGCCAGCTCCGGTAGGGGTCGCGTCTCCTGGGCGAATCGGACCGACGACGGCGGAGGCGCAACCCGCTCGGCGAGTTGGACGGTTACGGCGGGGATGAGCACCGTCACCGCGAGCCATGCGCCGGTAAGGAGCAGCGCGTTGGAGCCGACGTGGCGGCCGCGGCTGTCCACCCACGCCCCCAGACCGAGCCAGAACGTTGCGTACAGTACCGTGGCTCCTGAACAGAGCCAGAGCGCGCTCCACGGCTCGTCGCCTTGCTGCCGACCTGCGGCAAGGATCGCCGCCACCAGAAGGGGAACCGCGACGCCCGCCGCCAGAACGAGTCCTCCACGCACCAGCAGCTTCCCGCCCACCAGGGCACCCGTCCCGACGGGCTGGGATCGGAGCAGCGCAAGCCTCCCCGATTCCCGTTCGCTGCCCAGCAGGTCGAACGTCAGCGCAAATAGCGCCAGCGGAAGGAGGTACACGACCACGAACGCGAGATCGAAGGGGCCCAGCAGACGGGACAGGGGAGCGGACGTCACCTCCACCGGCGCAAGGCCGTAGAGCACCCTCCCGTCGGCGGTGGGGTGTGGTGGGGAGTGCGTGGCGTTCTCCTCCGGCACCCACGCGAGCGCCTGCGGCAGCACATCGCGTTGACCCAGCGACAGCACGCCGAAGCGGCCGGGCGGCTGCGGCGCCACGAACGATACGATCGGCACCCGATCCTGGTGGGTCGGAAACTCGAGCCACTCGGCCCCTTCGCGCGCACGCGCGAGACGCACCTCGTGTTCCCAGCGGGCCTCCTCCACCGCCCCCCACTGCACGCGCACCTCGCTCTCGGTAGCGAAGAGAGCCAATCCTGCGGCGATCAGCAACAAGGCCGCTACGGCCGCGCCGCGCCCACCAGCCCAGAGCAGCCGGAGCTCCAGCCGCGCCACGGTGCGGGTGCGGGTCACGGGCTCCGACCGAGAGAGCGTACGGACCACCCCGCCACGAGCAGGGTGCCTCCGACCCATCCGAGCAGGAGCATCAGCGATCCCCGCTCGTCGCGAAGCGCGTCGGGCCACCTGGGCGCTGCGTAGGCGAACTCAGGCACCCGTGCGTACAACTCGTCTTGCGGCACCGCGAATCCCGAGGTGCCGGAGGGCAGTTCGTACATGTCGTGGTCGTTCATGACGCCGACGAGCAAGGTCCGATACTCCTCGGCCTGGCGGTCGAATTCGAGGAACGTGGACAAGTCGCTCCCCGCCAGCGCCATCGAGAGGAGCTGAACGGGCACCGTGGGAGACACGACCCCGGCGAGCCGGTACAGCGCCTGCTGTGCCTCGAACCCCGCATGCAGGCGACCGTAGTGGTGGCGCATCACCTCGGTGGCCTCCCGTTCCCCTTCCATCAAGGCGTAGCCACGAAGGTTGACGGGTAGCTCCTCCGCGGTGGAAACGCCGTAGGTCGTGGTGAGTCGCTCCGCGCCCTGCTCCAGGAGGTCGAAGTAGTCGGTGCTCGCCCTCTGATCTCTGTCGATGGCCGCCCGAAGTCCGTACCCCGAGGGCGTCGGCCGGACCTCCTGTACGGTCTGCACGACGAGCCTCGGAATCGCCAGGCATTGGAAGAACCAAAGGCCGAGTAGCAGCGTGAGCGCCCTCGCCGAGGACCTCGAGCGCGCCGAGACGGCCAGCCCGAGGAGAAGGAAGACCAGCAGGTACCCGACGTAGACCAGAGCCATCGCCCCGGCGCGAACGAGCAGGTCGGATCGACTACCCACCGCCCCTCCCGGCCCCACGATCGCTTGTGGAAGGAGGAGGAGGACGGTTGTTGCCCCCGGGGCCACCGCGAGGAGGAGGACCGCGGAAAGAGCCAGCAGCTTCCCGAGCGCCAGCCGACCGGGAGAAGCGCCCTGGCTCAGCGCCAGCCGGAGCACTCCCACCTCTCGCTCCCGAGCGAACGCGCCGAAGGTGAGCAGCACGACCAGAAGCGGCACGACGACCTGCAGCACGAAGGCGACCGAAAGCACGCCGAGCCGCTGAGCGGGAACGCCCTCGGCGGCACGGACCTCCTGGAACGGGTTGATGCGGTGTGCCTCGAGGAAGACGGAGATCCCGAGGTACCGGTCCAGACCCGGGTCTACCGCAGACAAGGGTGAGGGGGGTCGGTAGAGAGTCGTGCCCGCATGGGCAGCCACATGGGCATTGACCGCGTCTCGCTCCAGCCAACGCTCACGGTGGACCTCGGAGGCGGCCCGGCGCTCGACAGCCTGTGCCCGCAGCGTGCCGGTTCCTTCGATCGCCGCGAGCACGAGGAGGACTCCCGCGATCGCGACGCTCCCCGCGACCATGTCTGAACGCAGGAGCTCTCGCGCCTCCTTTCGGACGATGGGCAGAATCATCGAAGTATGCGGGGCTCTCTGCTTGACGGCGGTGTTATCGAGAACATCGTATCATCCACGCGGTAGAGACAGGAGGTGGCCAGGCCACGAGGGGGAGCGATCTCCTCGTGGGCCTGTGCCTGGCGCTTACGTGGAGGAAGGGATGAGGAAAATCGCCGGCCATGGTTCGCTCGTGCTCTCGCTTCTGGCGACGGCGTGTCAGCCCTCCGCGGATCAGGCGACCGAGGAAGGGCGGGGCTCGCAGGATGGTGTCGAAAGCCTCGAGGCCCACGCATCTTCGGACCTCGTCCGCCATGCCCGTCACTTCACACTCGAACAGCGCGACGCGTACACCGTCGTGCGCACCTTCGGCGAGGTCGCCGCGTTCCAGACCGACGGCGACGACGCGCAGCGCGTCGAGGACGTGGTCGTGCTCGTCCCGCGCGGTGCCCGACCGCGCCAGCTCCCCGACGACCTCGAGGGCGCGCACGTCGTCGAGGTACCCGTCCGCACGATCGGCGTGAACGGAGACGACCTCCTCGCGCTCGTCACGGAGCTGGGGGTCACGGATCGCCTCGTCGCCGTCGGCGGCCGATTCACGTACGACGACTCGGTTCGAGCGCGGGTGGAGACGGGAGATCTCGGAGAGCTCGGATACTCGTGGCACCTCCCACCGAACATGGAGGTGCTCCTGACGCGTGCGCCGGATGCGACCTTCCTCGCCATGAACTCGCCGGACAACGTTCCGTCGCTCGAGCGGATACGGGATCTGGGCCTGGGCGCCGTACCGACCTTCGTGTGGGCCGAGCGCGACCCGTTGGCCCGAGCCGAGTGGATCAAGTTCTTCGGTGCCTTCGTGGGTCTCGAGGACGAGGCCGAGGAGACGTTCTCGGAGATCGAAGCCCGCTACCGGGAGCTCTCCGAACGCGCAGCCGCCGTGGTCGATACGCCGACCGTGATGTGGGGATACCACGCGGGCGACGACCGGTGGTTCATGATGACGAACAACCTGGAGGCGCACCTCCTCCGCGACGCAGGCGCGAAGAACCCGCTCCAGAACTTCGAGGGCGGGGCGCGCTACGACGGGGAAGAGTACTCGAGCGAGGGACTCTTGGTGGCGGGTGCCGAAACCGAGCACTGGCTCATTGGCGACATTCACGGCGGCGACCTTCCCCCCGGCCGGTACATGCAGGAGTTCCGGGCGTGGCGCGACGGGCGCCTCTACCACAACTACGCCCGTTCCAACTGGGACGTGAACGCGTACGACTGGTACGAGAGCGCGGTGGCCCGGCCCGACGTCGCGCTCGCCGACGTCGTGCACCTCCTGCACCCCGCGCTCCTGTCGGACCACGAGTTGGTGTATCTGGGGCACTTCGATCGGGAGGCGGGCCGATGATCAGAGTGATGACCAGGGTTCTCATGCGCGCGCTCGTTCGGGTCCTCCGCTCACCGGGGCACGCGGCGCTCGCGGCCGGTATCCTCAGCCTCGGTATGGGGGCGGCCGTCACGATCTTCTCCGCCGTCGACGCGGCGCTCCTGGAACCTCTGCCCTTCCCGGAGGCGGAGCGGCTCGTGGAGATCCGCTCAGCTCGGGGCGGGGAGGGCGCGCTGGTCTCGATGCGCGAGATATCGGACCTACGGGCGGAGCTCCCGGAGCTGTTCAGCGGCGTCGCCGCCTACATCCCCGGAAGCCAGTACTCGTTGGCCGGCGACGCGGGACCGGAGAAGCCGCCGGCGATCCTGATGACGGAGAATCTCCTCGAAGTGCTGGGGGTGTCTCCCCGCATCGGGGGCCTGTGGCCCGAGTCGTACGACCGGGAGCGGAACTTCGGGCTCGTGCTCAGCCACGAGCTGTGGGAGCGGCAGTTCGGATCTCGCGAGGAGGTCGTGGGGGGCACGGTATCGCTCGATGCGTCGCCCTTCTTCTCCCCGTCGTACGAGATCTTCGGCGTGATGCCCGAGGGGTTCGACTTCCCGGCCCGGACCGACCTCTACCGATCGCTCTTCATCAGCGACGCCTTCCCCGGCCTCGAGAATCGTGAGGATCGGGTGGTCGTCGGCATCGCGCGTCTGCGAGACGGAGTGACGCTCGAAGAAGCGCAAGTGGCGGCCGCACGCGTCGCCGCGGACCTCGCGGCACTCGCTCCGGAAACGAACGGTGGCGTCACCTTCGAGGTGCGGTCTCTGCGGGACTCCTGGGTCGCGGGTATACGCCCCTACCTCCTCGTGCTCCTCGCCGCGGCGCTCACACTGCTGCTCACCGCCTGCGCCAACGTCACGAACCTCGTCCTCACGCGCGTGCTCTCGCGCGAGGCGGAGCTCGCGCTGCGGACCGCGCTCGGGGCCGGGCGCGCTCGACTCCTTTCCGGCCTCGCGCTCGAGGGTCTGGTCCTCGCCGGATTGGGCGGGGTCGGGGCGATCGTCGTCGCCCGGGCCG
>JANQME010000006.1 GCA_028280205.1 Longimicrobiales bacterium | reverse complement strand
AAGCTGATCGACAGCAGGGGAAGGAGCGACGGTCGCGCGGGCTCCTCCCCGCGCCCGCGGGTCATGGACGCGCGCGCGGGCCACGCCCGTCGGGACGTGGCCCGCGAATCGAGGCGGGCCGGCGGGGTCTCACCCGCACGGACCGCCGGACATCAGCCGGCCGGCTCTACGGGGAAGCGGACCCGTGTGCTCTCCCACTCCAGGAGCACCTCGCCGCCGCTGCCGTCAGCCGCGGGCTCGAAGCCGTACTGGAGTGTCTCGACGAACTCGTCCATCTCCTCCGGCGTCGCCGTGAACGAACCCAGCTCGGTGGAGCGGACCGTTTCGTCGATCGGGATGCCCCAGCGCTCCCAATTCGAGTTCACGAAGAACTGCCACTCGTCGGGGCCCGGGATCGCATAGATCGAGTAGCTGCCCGCGTCCAGGCCGACATCGCCCACCGTCGCCGGACCGGAGAGGTGGATCGTGGTGGGCTCGTTCGCGCCGATCCGCTCGAGCTGACCGAAAACGAGCAGTCCGCCCATGATCTCGCGGCCACGCGCGGAGGGTGCGCCGTAGCAGAGCAGGCCGGAGCTCCCACCGACCGAGAGCTCGGTCTGGCGCAGAGGGCTGGGCCGGTCCTGCGCCTCGGCCATGGTGCCGCGGGCCAGATAGCAGCTCAGTTCGTCGCCGGCCGCGACGTCCATCTCGCTCGGGGCGGCCTCTTCCATCGCCTCGCCGCCGCACGCGGCGAGGGCGAGCGCGCCCAGAAGAAGGGGGGTGTAGGTGGGGAAGCGGCGCATGGTGTCTCCTGTAGAGCGGGCGGAAGTCGGTCGGGGTGGGCAACCTACCGGGGATCGGCACGTCGGCAAGGGAGATACGTCCGCGTCGAATCCCGCTTGCTCCCGATCTGCGCGAAACCTATCTGTACGAGCGCCAGACGTCCCCCGAGAAGGAGCTTCCGTGGCCGAGGAGCCCCGGCTCGCGTTCGAGTCGATCGCCGGACGGCGCCCGTACCAGGAGGACTCCGTTCTCGCCCGGACGCTGCCGGACGGCCGGGTTCTCGTCGCGGTCGCGGATGGCATGGGCGGTCACGCGGCCGGCGAGGTCGCGAGCGCGCTCGCGCTCGAGACGCTGGTGGCCGAGCTCGAGTCGGGAACCCACATCGACGTGGCGTTCGTGCGGGCCAACGGAGCGGTGCACGACGAGGCCCGTGATCCGAACAAGAAGGGGATGGGCACGACCATGGTCGCCGCGCTCATCGACGATGGCGAGTACTTCGTGGCGAACGTCGGCGACAGCCGGGGCTATCTGCTCACCGAAGACGGAATTCGGCAGATCACGCACGAC
Organism: Longimicrobiales bacterium; assembly: GCA_028280205.1. GTDB lineage: Bacteria > Gemmatimonadota > Gemmatimonadetes > Longimicrobiales > Gaopeijiaceae > UBA2589. The sequence goes on along the minus strand of JANQME010000006.1, from coordinate 941 downwards.
CACTCCTACGTGGCCGAGGCCGTGAAGCGAGGGCAGTCCGCCGAGGAGGCGATGCGCTCGCCGTTCCGGGACGCCCTCACCCGCTCGATCGGCACGGAGCCGGAGGTGGAGGTCGACGTCTTCGGCCCGTTCCCCGTCCAGGCGGACTCGGCGCTGCTCATCTGCTCGGACGGTCTGTACAAGACGCTCTCCGACGACGATCTGATGCGCATCTTCCACGACGCGGGCAGCGCCCGGGGGGCGGCGCAGACGCTCGTCACCGAAGCACTCGACAGCGGCTCGGACGACAACATCACCGTGGCGATCGCCGAGTACGGGGAGGTTCGCAGGGCCCCGGCCGAAGAGCAGGTCACGATGACGATGGAGCTCGAGAGCGAGGAGTCCGACCCGGTGGACGACGACGCGCCATCCGATCCCTCACATGCGCCGCCGGAAGCTCTCGTACCGAGCGTCGCGTCCGATGGCCCGGGCAGCCCGACGATCTTCCTGGTCGTTACCGCCGTCGTGATCGTCGGCGCGCTGCTGGCCTTCTTCGCCTCCTAGCCTGCGATCGCCCGACAGTCCGCGACCCGGACCGTCAGGCGACGTCGTCCATGAAGGTCAGCTTGAGTCCGCCCGTCTCCACGACGTCGCCGTTGCGCAGGCGCGCCCGGCGCACGCCCTGACCGCGCACGGTCATCGAGCCGAACATCGCGAGGTAGCGCACCTCGGTCACCCCGTCCACGGTCATGAGGAGGACGTGGTGCTTCGGGGCCTTCGGCACGCGCAGATCGCACAGCTCGTCGGTGCCGATGAGGACGGCGGCCTGATCGGAGAGGTAGTGCGTCCCGTTCTCACCGCCCGACTCCCACAGGAAGTGCGCCCGCTTCTTCCGGTCCGCTTCTTTGAGGAGCTCCTTCACCTCGTGGGGATCGCCGGGCACGATGCACATCAACCCCCAC
>JANQME010000447.1 GCA_028280205.1 Longimicrobiales bacterium | reverse complement strand
GCCATCCCCAAGGCGGCGGCCACGGCCCACACGGGGATCGCGGCAGGGAGGGGTGTGAGCCGCGCGACGGTCTCGGCCAGCGTCCACCCCACGAGGAGGCCGACGCCCGCGCCCCCGACCGTCAGCGTCGACGCTTCGACCAGGAACTGCCAGAGGATCTCGCGACGGGTCGCGCCGATCGCCTTGCGCACCCCGATCTCCCGTGTCCGTTCGGTCACCGAGATGAGCATGATGCCGATCACACCGACGCCTCCGACCAGGAGGCCCGCCGAGGCGAGGAGGAGGATGACGAGGAAAAAGACGCCGGTGAGCTGGTTGAACATGTCCGCGATCTGGGCCGACGCCGTGAGCGCGAAGTCGTTCTCCTCCCGGGGGCCGAGTCCGCGCATCCCGCGCATGGCTGCGATCACGTCGTCCTGGGCGCGCTGGGCGGTGACGCCGGGCTCCGGCACGACGAGGATCTGCGCCTGGAACTTGTTCTGCCGGAGTCTGCGCACGGCCGCGGTCCACGGCATGACCGCCCAGTTGCGGAAGGCGGAAGAGAAGATGTTCTCCTCCAGCTCGTAGACGCCGATCACCGTGAAGGGCTCCTGCGTTCCGCGGAAGGGGTTCGAGGCCCGCACGCGGCGGCCGATCGGGTCTCGCTGGCCGAAGAGCTCCTGGGCGAGGTCCGTCGACAAGACGACCACCGACCGGTTCTGCTGGACCTCGGCGGGCGTGAAGTCACGGCCCACCACGAAGTCGCCGGCCTGGTAGGCGGACCACCCGGCCGCGGATCCACTCGTGAGGACGTCCTCCATGAGCGCGTCCTCGAACTGCAGGTCCACCTGGAACTGGTTGAGGTCGTAGAGCGCATCCTGGATCGAGGGGAGCTGGCCGATGCGCCGCGCCTCCTCCGGCTCGATCTCCGGCTTGCCCCACCACGGGGGGCGGTTGTTCCCGTCGTCGACGGTGATCGCGGTGAAGTCGAAGCGGCTGACGATGAAGTTGTTCGGGCCCGCAGCCTCGAACGCCTCGAGCACGCTGGAGCGCAGCCCGGTCATGAGCGCGCCGATCGCGACGACGACCGAAACGCCGACGGCGACCCCGAGGACCGTGAGGATCGAACGGATCCAGTTCGCCCGGATCGCCTCGGCGGCGATGAGGAAGCCCTCGGCCAGCGCCGAGATCCCCGAAGCTCCGCGGTCGTACGCCCGGCTGGTGCCGGCTTCGGGCGTACCGTCGGGGCGGGTTCCGCGGCGAGGCGCGGGGCGAGCGGCGTCACTCATAGCGCAGCGCGTCGACCGGGTCGAGCTTCGAGGCGCGGGCCGCCGGGTAGACGCCCGCGATCACGCCGACGGTGAGCCCGAGCAGGACACCGAGCGTGATCCAGCGAGGGGCCACCGACGCCGGAACGGGGGAGACCGCCGCGACGGCCTTCGCGATGCCGAGGCCGACCGCGACGCCGAAGCCGGCCCCGACGGTGGAGAGCGTCGCCGATTCGATGAGCACCTGCGACAGGATGTCGCGCCTTCGGGCCCCGAGCGCCTTGCGTACGCCGATCTCGCGGGTCCGCTCCATCACGGAGACGAGCATGATGTTCATGATCACGATCCCTCCGACCACGAGGGAGATCGACACGAGCATCGGGAGCGCGGTGAAGAGGATGCGGGAGATGTTGTCCCAGAAGGAGATCGCCTCGTCGGCGGTCTCGAGCGCGAAGTTGGGATCCTGGGTGGGCCTCAGCCGTCGCCGCACCCGCATGATCCCCTCGACCTCGAGCTGGATCTCGCGCAGGTCGTCCGGATCGATCGCCTGGATGATGATCGTGTCGACGAAGCCACGCGGCGCCGTGATGGACCGGATCGGGGAGCGCGCGGGTGCGATCACCATGTTGTCGAGGGACTGACCGAAGAGAGATCCCTCTTCCTCGAGCACCCCGATGATCCGGTACGGAAAGCCACGGACTCTCAGGGTGCGCCCCACGGGCTCGAGACCTTCGTAGACACGGTTCGCCGTCTCCGCGCCGATCACGATGACCGCGGCGCCGGCCTCGGCCTCCTGGTTCGAGAAGAGACGGCCCTGCGCTACGTGGTAGTCGCGGATCTGGAAGATCTCCGGAGACGCCCCGGTGACCCGCACGCCCGAGGCGGTGATCCCGTTGTCGCCGACCACACTCGAGCCGGTCTCGCTCTCCACCCCGACGCGCGCGGGCAGCGAGAGCTGGTCCCGGATCGCGTCGGCGTCCTGGAGCGTCAGGCGGGGACGGCGCACGCGCTCGCGCCACTCTTCCCGACTCGTGTTGAAGTTCACCGACTGCCAACGTCGCAGGGTGACCGTGTTCACCCCGAAGATCTGCGAGGAGAAGTCCTCACGGACGTACCGGTCGAGCCCCTCGACCACCGTGACCACGACGATCAGGAACATGACACCGAGGATCACGCCCAGGAGGCTGAAGAACGACTTGAGCTTCTCCGTGCGGATCTGCTGGAACGCGAGCGCGACCCCTTCCCAGAGGTACACGGGGCTTCAGCGCTCCCCGGAGCCGGCTTCGGCTTCGTCCTCGTCCTCCGCGGTCTGCACGGCGTCGCCGTCGCGGAGCTGGCGAATCCGCTGATACGGGCCCGCGACGACGGTGTCGCCCACGGAGAGCCCGGACAGAACCTCGAAGTACTCGGCGCCCGCGATCCCCACCTCGACGGGCACGAAGCGCACCGACCCGTCTTCTTCGATGAGGAAGACGCCTTCCACGTCGCCCTCATCGGCCGGACCGTCGTCGGCCGCGTCGCCGTTCCCGCCGGACTCCACGTCGGCCGCGTCCCGAACCGTGAGCGCGATGATCGGGACCGAGATCACGTCGGTGCGCCGCTCGACCACGACGTCCGCGGTCGCCGAGAGGTCGGGACGGAGCGGGGCCTCGGTCGCCTCGAGGGTGAGGACCACCTCGAAGTCGATCGCCGCCTGCTGGTTTCCCTGCTGCTGCGCCGGTGGGGTGATCGCCGAGTTGCCGATCTCGGTGACGTACCCGTTGAATTCCTTCTCCGGGAAGGCGTCGATGCGGATCGAGGCGCTGTCGCCGAGCGAGATCTCCGAGACCTCGGTCTCGTCCACCTTCACCACGACCTCGATCACCGAGAGGTCCGAGATCGTGAGCACCAGGCTGCCCGGGTTGTTCATCGTCCCGATGATGACCGTCTCGCCCTCCTCGACGTTCAGCCGCGTCACCTTCCCGGCCATCGGCGCCCGGAAGATCGTGCGCGAGAGCCGGTCCGAGGATTCGTCGACGCCGGCGCGCGCCTGCGAGACGCCGAAGCGGGCCGACTCCAGGAGCGCATCCTGGACCTCCACGCGGGTCTGCGCGTCGTCGAGCTGCTGCCGGCTCACGAGCAGCGAGTCTCGGGCCCGAAGCTGCACGAGCCGGTCCAGATCGCGCCGGGCCTGGGTGAGGTTGGCCCGCTGCTGGGCCTCCTGTGCCTCGGACTGGGCGAGCTGGGCCTCCGCACGGGAGAGCGCCGCCTGGTACTGGTCGGGCTCGAGCCTCAGGAGCGTCTGTCCCGTGGAGACGTCGTCCCCTTCATCGACCAGCAGCTCGGCGACCCGCGCCGACACGTCCGAGCTGATGTCGACCGTGCGGCGTGCTCGGATGTTGCCGCTCGCGGTGACGATCTCGACCAGGTCACGCTGCTCGATCGCCTCCGTGCGGACCTCGACGCCGCGATCGCTCCCGTTGCGTACGGACAGGAAGGCGGCCAGCCCGAGGACGGCGACGATCGTGAAGCCGAGGAGGATCTTCGTGCGAGTCTGCATGGAGAGAGCCTAGCGGAGGGAAGCGCCGACGAGCGCCTCGAGAGTGGTGACCGAGTCATGGTAGGCGAAGAGCGCGCCCGTGCGGTCCGCATCGGCCTGCACGAAGACCGTCTGCGCGTCGACCAGCTCTACGAAGGTGATCGCGCCGAGCTGGTAGCGTTCGCGTGCGAGGTTGAGCTGCTGCTCGGCGAGCTCGCGATTCCGGTCCTCCAGCAGGGCACTTTCGTACAGGGTGCGCGCGGTCTCCAGGCCGATCGCGAGGTCGGCGCGCACCGCGAGCTCCTGTTCCCGCACCTGCTGCCGGAAGTCGTCCCGCTGCAGCCGGGCGGCCTCGAGGTTCCGCTGGCGGTTCAGGCCCGAGAAGATCGGCACGCTGAGCGTCATCGACATCCGGAAGGGCGCGCGGGTGAAGTCGAAGGGAAACTGGTCGTTCCGCGTGACGATGTCCTGCCGCTGCTGATCGGTGAAGGCGATCGCGCCGCAGTCGATCGGAGGCAGCGGGTCGGCGAGCCGAGAGTAGAGATCGTTCGTGAAGACGCACTGCGAGATCGAGCTGGCGACGCCTGCCTGGGCCTGCGCGATCTGGAAGTCCACGTTGCTCGCCTCCTGGGTGAAGCCGCCCCAGCCCGCGTTGAGGGAGAGCGACGGGAAGTACGAGGACCACGCCGAGCTCACGCCCACCTCGGCCGCCTCCGTCGACGAGCGTCGACGCATCAGCTCCGGGTTGCCGCCGAGCGCCCGCTCCGTGAGCTCCTCGAGTGTCCACGTCGGCTCGGAGAAGGCGAACTCCGTGCTCGGGGCGAAGGTCTGGTCGACCGGGAGCCCGAGGAGCTGGAGGAGGCGCATGCGCGAGGTGGTCCGGGCGTTCTCGGACTGGAGCAGCGTCACCTGGGCCCGCCCGACCTGGACCTCCGCCTGACCCACGTCGATCGGGGTGACCTGGCCGACCTGGAGCTGTCCCTGCGCGAGGCGCAGGTTGAACTCGGCGTTCTCGAGCTGCTGCTGCGCGATCCGGACGGCGTCGTCCTGACGGAGGAGGTCGATGTACCCCGTCGTGACACGAGCCACGAGGTCGGCCTCGGCCACGGCGATCCCCCGGAGCGTGGCGGAGCGCTGCGCGCCCGCCTGCTTCGGACCGGTGATCGTCGCCCAGTCCAGACTGTACCCCAGGTTCAGGCTGTAGCTGGAGCCGTAGAAGGACGGCTGGTCGGAGAAGCCGAGGTCGCCGAGCGTGAGCGTCCCGAACTGCTGTTCCCCCGGCCCCTGCCAGGAGAGGCCGCCCGACGCGCTCACGCTCGGCAGGAACTGACCCCAGGACTGGTTGACGTCCCAGTCGGCGAGGGCTTCGTCGTTGCGGGTCTGCTGGAAGCCGGGGTTGTTCGTCCGGGCGATGTCGAGCGCCTCGGCGAGCGAGAGCTGCGCGGGGGCCTCCTGCGTGGCGACGGGAGCCGCGCACGCGAGGAAGACGAGCAGCGGCAGGAGCGGGCGGGTGATCATCCTCGGGAACCTTCCACGACGCGGGGCTGGCGTTGGGCTCGCTGAGCCGTACGACCCTCCGACTCCGGTGGTTTCGGGGGGTGCGGGTGGGTCCGCGGGCCCGGTCACGCAGAGGAGTACGGGGCCCGGGCAGGCCTTCTTCACAACGGCCGCCCCGGTTGGGCTCGCTCGGGGAAGCTAACCGGAGCGGCGGGGGCGGGTGGAGGGCGCGTCGGGACCGACCGGACGGCGG
>JANQME010000443.1 GCA_028280205.1 Longimicrobiales bacterium | reverse complement strand
GGGCCCGTTCCTCGACCACCCGGACTCCGAGGGCCTCGCCGTCGAGCGCGTGTTCTGCAGCGGCGAGGCGCTCTCGCCTGCGTTGCGCGCCCGCCCCCCGTGCATTCGTTCGTGGAAGCGGGCGCGCAACGCAGGCGAGAGCGCCTCGCCGCTGCAGAACACGCGCTCGACGGCGAGGCCCTCGGAGTCCGGGTGGTCGAGGAACGGGCCCAACATCGAGGGGACGAAGTGCATCACGGTCACCCCCTCGTCGCGGACCAGGCGCGCCAACGCGCTGGGATCCCGGTGCGCGCCGGGAGGCGCCACGACGAGCGTCGCGCCCGAGATCACCGGAAGGAAGAGCTCCCACACCGAGACGTCGAAGGTCGCCGGCGTCTTCTGCAGAACGCGGTCGTTCGGACCGATCCCGAACGTCTCCCGCATCCACTCGAGCCGGTTCACGATCGATCGGTGCTCCACCACGACACCCTTCGGCGCTCCGGTCGAGCCGGAGGTGTAGATGACGTACGCCGGGTCGTCGGGGCCGACCTCTCCCACGCCCGTCTCGAGCGAAGGGCTCGGAGCCTCGGGGGCGGAACCCGGCATCGGGCCGACATCGAGGGCCGCGAGGTGGAGCGCCGCGAGACCGTCGTCGAGGGCTGCGAGGTCGTCGAGGGCCGCGAGACCCGCCCGGCTTTCGCGCGGATCGTATCGGCGGTCGACGATCACCGCGGTCGGGCAGGCATCGTCGAGAAGCTGCCGTATGCGGGCCGGCGGGTGCTCGGGGTCCAGCGGCAGATACGCCGCGCCGGCAGCCATCGTCCCGAGACAGGCGACCAGCCGCTCCGGGGAGCGCTGCATGAGAAGAGCGACGATCGAGCCTCGGCCCACACCGGCATCGCGCAGCTTGGACGCAACCGATCCGGCATGTGACGAGAGCGCGCGGTAGGACCAGGTGCGCCCGTCCCCTTCGAGGGCCGTCCTGTCCGGGCCGCTGCGGACCGCGTGCACGAAAAGCTCGACCAGCGTCGTCTCGTCGACGGGGTGCTCGGTCCGGTTGACGTCACGCACCCAGCGGCTCGTCTCCTCCGCGCCAAGCGTCGGGACGGCTGCCACCGCTCCCCGGCTCCCGGCGAAGGCGCCGAGGAAGGCGAGGAGCCGGTCCCGGTGCACGTGCACCTGCTCCATGGAGTAGAGCGAGGGGTTGGCGTCCACCTCCAGACGGATGCCCCGCCCGACCCCGCCACCGCGGAAAGTGAAGGTGAGGTCGTCCACGGGCCCCGCACCGAGCACCTCCAGCTCGAACTCGACCCCCTCCACCGAGGGGAGCGGCTGGAAGGGCAGCACGTTGACCATCGGGCCGAAGAGCCTGCGCCCTCCCCCCAGGAAGCCGAGCTCCCGGCGCAACTGCTCACTCCGGAAGCGTCCGTGCTTCCGACAGCGACGCGCGGTCTCGGCCACTCGGGTCACGAGCTCGGTCGCCGCTTCCTCTTCATCGACGTGGACGCGCAACGGGAGGACGTTCATGACCGAGCACGGCACCCGCACCGAGGCGGAGCCGAGCCGGTTCATCGCGGGGACCCCGAGCACGACGTCGTCTGCGCCCACGTGTCGAGCCACGTACGTTCCGATCGCCGCCGTCGCCACCTCCGGCCATCCCACACCGGAGTCGCTCGCCATTCGCTGGAGACTCTCGTACAGATCGGCGGGCACCGGGCCATCCACCCGGTGATGGAAGCCGCGCGCCAACGGCTCACCGTCGGCCAGACCGCGCACGTCCGACAGGCCCTCGAGCTCGGCCAGCCAGAAGTCGAGATCCTCACTCCGGCGCGAGGAGGCCCGATACCCCGCGTCCTCCTCCATCACGCCGGCAAACGACGCGAACGGCCGGCTCTGTGGCGCATCCCCGCTGATCTCCGCCCCGAGGAGGTCCAGGACGCGTACGTTCAGGAGTGTCGTTCCGTACGCGTCAACGACCAGGTGCTGCGCGCAGAGGTACCACCATACCTCGTGTTCCTCGAGGTGCAGGACGAGGCTCGTGACCATCGGCTCCCGGGCGGGGTCGCGCGGTCTGGCCGCGTCGGCGTGGAGCCGCGCTCGGGCCGCCCGACGCGGATCCGCCTCCGTCGTGAGGTCCAGGACCGCGGTCTCGGGTGGCGGGGCGTCGCGGCTCGTCAGGAACGGGTGGGTCGCGCCGTCCGACGGGTCCACGCGCGCCTCGACACGCGTCCGGAAGGCGTCGCACTCGTCGAGCGCGGTGTCGACCGCGGCTGCCACGATCGCCGGAGTGCACCGGCCCCGCAGCTTCAGGATCTGACCCGTGTTCTGTGAGGCGTTGTCCGGGTCGAGCCGCCGGGCCAGCCAGAGCCCCTCCAGCGCTTCGGGGAGACGCCCGTCGATCACCCGCTTCGTTCGGAGACCAGACGCCACCACGCCTCGAGCTCGGGATTCTCCGCCAGCGAGGCGAAGTCGACGAGCGTGCCCGCCGAGGAGCTCCAGCGCTCGGCGAGTTCCATGATGCGCAGCGAGTCGAGCCCGAGATCGAGGAGATTCGTATCGTCCTCGATCGTGTCTTCCGGCTGCTCGAGCAGCTCCGCGACGTCGGTACGCATCCGGTCGAGCGTCAGGGCGGAATCGGTCACAGCGCCTGGAGGAGGTCGGAGGTGAGGAGCGTCTGGCCGCAGTGTTGCCCAACGTAGTCGACGGCAGCCAGGTGTCTAGCGAGCGAGAAGTCGGCCGTCGCATCGGCCGGGAAGAAGGGCTGGATGTCGCGCATGAACGCATCCGCGGCGGTCAGGAGGCAGCCGATGTTCGCGTATATGCCCGTGACGACGAGTTGATCCCGGCCGCGCGCGCGCATCATCGGCTCGAGCGGAGAACGCTGGAAGGCGCTGTACCTCCACTTGCGGAGTACCTCGTGTCCTTCCGCCGGAGCGAGCGCGGCCAGGAGGTCGGTGTCCTCGGCGGAAGCACGCATCCCCGGCCCCCACACGTCGGCCTGCAGCCCGCGGTCGCGCACGTCCGCGTGCGGCTGCTGAGCCGTGTAGAAGACGGGCACTCCGAGCTCGTCGCAGCGTCGTCGGAGTGTCCGGATGTTCGCGACGAGCCCGTCGAGGAGGGGCGACCCGTCCGGATAGATGCGCACGAAGTAGGCCTGCATGTCGTGGACGAGGAGCACGGCCCGATCGGGATCCAGACGCCAGCGAGCATGCGAAGCGGGCGCCTCGGTCGGGAGCAGGTACTCCACGCGCCCGGGAAGGCCCGGCCCATCCCGGCGGTCCGGCGCGCTCCGACGAGCGGAGTCGGCACTCACGACCGCTCCCGCTCCTCTCGGATACGGTCCCGAACCGTGGCACGCAGCTCCCTGCGACTGACCTTGCCCACCCCGGTCGAGGGATAGCCTTCCACGAAGACGACCTCGTCCGGGACCTTGTACGGGGCCAGGCCGCGCTCGCGAATCCACTTGCGCAGCTCCGGGGCGGCCGGGGCCGGGCCGTCGGGAATCACCACCGCGCACGTCTTCTCCCCCAGGAAGGAGTCGGGAACGGCCACGAGCACGGCGTCGAGCACCGCGTCGTGCGCGAGAAGGTGGTTCTCCACCTCCTCGACCGGCACCTTCTCACCTCCGCGATTGATCACGTCGCTGACCCTTCCGTGGACCACCAGATTCCCGTCGGGACGACGGGCCACGAGGTCGCCGGTGCGGTAGAACCCTTCCGCGGTGAAGGCACGCTCGTTGGTGCCGTCGTTCGCGTAGTACGCCCGGATCGTGTACGGGCCGCGCGTCAGCAGGTGCCCTGGCGTCCCCTCGGGGACGTCGCGGTCGTCCGCATCGACGAAGCGCAGCTCGTCGTCCTCGCTGATCGGTCGGCCCTGGGTGTTCATCCGCACCTCCTCGGGGTCGTCGAGGCGCGTGTAGTTCACGAGTCCCTCCGCCATTCCGTACACCTGCTGAAGGGTACACCCGAGCGCGGGCTCGATCCGCCGCGCCGCCTCGGGCGCGAAGCGCGCCCCACCTACCTGAAGCACCTCGAGGGACGAGAGGTCGTGCGAGCTGCGCTCGGACGCCCTCGCCCACAGGATCGCCACCGGGGGCACCACGCCGGTGATCGTGACGCCGTCGCGCTCGATCAACGGGAAGGCCGCGTCCGGGCTCGGCGCGAGGGAGAGGGTCACGCTTCCGCCGGCGTAGAAGGTACCGAGGGTGCCCGGTGAGCTCATCGGGAAGTTGTGCGCGATGGGAAGCGCACCGAGGTAGACGCTCCTTTCGGAGAGTCCACAGATCCTGGCGCTCTCCCGAAGCGTATAGGCGTAGTCGCGGTGGGTGCGAGGGATCAGCTTGGACAGCCCCGTGCTGCCACCGGAGAGCTGCAGGAAGGCCACGGCCGCCGGGTCGAGCGACTCGAGCTCCCCGGGCGGAGCGGACTCGATCTCGTCGAACGGCTCGAGATCCTCCGCGTCGCCGACGACGAAGACGCGCATGTCGGGGAGGTGCTCGCGCAAGCCTCGGGCGAGTGCCCGGTAGTCGAAGCCCCCGTGCGCGTCGGGACAGATGTACGCGCGAGCTCCGGACGCCTCGACGAAGTGCTCGACCTCCATCCGGCGATGGGCCGGAAGGGCGTACACCGGCACGAGTCCGGCGTACATGACGCCGAACATCGCGGTGAAGAACTCGGGTACGTTGGGGAGCTGCAACAAGACCCGCTCGCCCGGGTGGAGCCCGGCAGCGCGCAGTCCCGATGCGACGGCGCGGGCCCGTCGGTCGATCTCCTCGTACGTCAGAGCGACGCCGTCGGCCGATCGGACGGCGACACGCCCCGGGTTGGCCTCGGCCCGCTCGTGAAAAAAGCCCGGCAGCGTCTGGTCCGTCCAGTGCCCGGCGTCCAGGTAGCGGCGCCCGAAGTCGGCCGGCCACTGCTGGCGGGGCTCCGTCACCGCGCACCTCCGGCAGGCGCCGCCTCCTCCGCGACCCCGAGTGCACCGAGGAGCGTACGAAACTTCGCGGAAGTTTCGGCGAGCTCGACCTCCGGGTCCGAGTCGGCGAGGATGCCGGCACCCGCATGGAGCACCGCGCGGGAGCCTTCGATCTCGGCGCAGCGGAGCGTCACCAGCCAGCGGCCGTCACCCGAGCCGTCGCTCCACCCGACCGCGCCGGCGTACAAGCCACGCTCGAAGGGCTCGAGCTCACGGATGAGACGGGTCGCCTCGGGCGTGGGCACACCACACACGGCGGGCGTCGGGTGGAGCATGCGCGCCAACGCGAGCGAGGGCACCTCGGGGTCGCGAAGCCTCCCGCGCACCTCGGTCGCGAGGTGCCACATCGTGCGCGTAGCGGACAGCGATGGTCGCTTCGGTGCGGCGAGTTCCGAGCAGAGCGGCGCGAGCCGATCGAGGACGAACTCGACGACCAACCGATGCTCCTCGGCGTCCTTCGCCGAGGACTCGAGCCAACGCGCAGCCTCGCGATCGCGAACCTCGTCCGTGCTGCGCGCCGCTGACCCGGCGAGCGGTACCGAGCGTACCTCTCCTCCGCGTTTGTCCAGGAGCAGCTCCGGCGACGCGCCCACGACGGAACGCGCCGGAGTCCCGTCACCGTCGCGGAGCTGTACATGGAACGTGGTGACCTGCGGATCGCGCCGCAGCACGTCGGCGAGGGCCGCCGGGTCGGGAGCGCGGTCGAACAGAACCTCGAGCCGACGTGCCAGCACCACCTTGCGCAGGGGACCGCGGCACGCCGCGTGCGCCCGAAGCGCGTCGACGAGCCGGCGAACGCGGCTCCTGTACTCGTCGCGGGAGGGCACGGCGACGATCCGCAGCACCTCCCCCGCGCTCGGCACGGCATGATCGACGTACGTCCCGGCGTCTTCCGGGGCGGCGCGCCACTCCAGGGTGTCGAAGCGGAAAAGCAGCGCGTCACCCGAAGCCGCGAACGGCAGAGCGCCCGCGACCGGACCGTCCTCCTCCGTCCGGCGCGCGACGGGACGAGCGCCCGCTGCCCGCATCGCGGATGTGCCGTCCACGAGCCTCAGCTCGTACGGCGCCGCATCTCCCGACCCCGGTGTCACGGCCGCGCGGTCCGGTACGCGTGCCTCGAACGTGTCAGCGATGCAGGAGGGTGACGGTGTCGCCGTGCGGGTCTCGGACGGGCGGGTGGTCGCGGCCCGCCGAGCGCGCCTTGTTCGTCACGTACGCGACGCCGGTGTTCGGGTTGACCGCCACGGTGTTCGGATGCGACCCGGTCTGCATCCACGTCACGACGTTCATCGACTCGGCGTCGACCGCGGTCACGATCCCGGAGCGCCGAGCCGTGACGTACATCAGGTCGTTGACCGGATTGTGCGTGATGCCCAGCGCCTGGTCTCCGACCGAGACGGAATGGATGACCTCACCGCTCGCGACATCGATCACGGTCGCGTTGTTCGTGCGCTGGTTCGTGCTCCAGAGGCGGCCGCGCTCCGCGTCGTAGACCAGATTCGTCGGTCGCTCGCCGCCAGCGGAGAAGCGCCGCACCTGCTCGCCGGTGCTGAGGCGGATCTCCGTGATGTCACCCCCGGCCATGTTGGCTGCGAACATCCGGTCGTTCGCCAGGTCGAACGCCATGCCCGACGTCCCGTCGCCCACACCCATGAAGGTGTCGACGAGCCGGTGCGTCTCGGAGTCGATTACCCAGATCAACCCGTTCTCGTCGTAGCTCGAGACGTAGACGCGGCCACCCTGCTCGTCGACGAGCACCTCGCGAAGGTGCCCCGACTCGTCCATCGGGTTCTCGATCACGGTCTTCAGCGCCATGGAGGCCAGATCGTACACCAGGACGGTCCCGTTGCGCGTGTCCGACGCGTAGAGCGTTGACGCCCCCTGGTCGAGCCCGACGCCGAACGGATAGTGCCCCGGTGTCGGAATCGTGCCCTTCTCCTCCAGGGTGGAGCCGTCGAGCACGTAGATCGCCGCCTGGTCCTGATCCCAGGGCCCGACGGTAGCGGCATAGACGTCGCCGGTGCGCTCGTGCACCGCGATCTCGTAGACGCCGGGACCGACCCGAACGGTCGTTCCGACCGAGGGCAGGTCCTGGGCGAGGAGCGTCCCGACTCCGGGGTCGAGCGCGGGTGCCAGCGCGAGGATGGAGACGAGAGTGAATCGGACGCTGCGGCAGAGCTGGTTCATGGGATGCGATTCCGTCGGTAGGACGCGTTTGTCAGGGGGTGTTCAGAGAGGTCCAGTAGGTGCCGTCGATCGGGACGGCGAGGAAGTCCCGGTTGATGCGCGCGAGCGTGCCGGGCGGGTCGAGACCGTCCGCGGCGGAGGGGTGGATCCACTGCGCGAGAAGCTCGACCGCCACGATGTCCAGCGGGGAGTTCAGAAGCTGATGCGCGAGGCCGTGGAACCGTTCGGCCCGCACCGCGGACAGGTAGGAGAACCCCGGACGGTTCGTCATGCGCCGTAACGCTTCGCGAGCCTGGGACGGAGCATAGCCCCCCCCGAGCACGAGGCCTCCGGTCCGCTCGAGGTGAGGGCCCCCGGTCGCGACGTACACGTCGGGGTCGCGTTCGAGCAGGTACTCGAGGCTGACACGTCCCACCGGGCCCGGCAGGACGTCGGCGCCGATGTTGTGCCCCCCCACATCGTCGATGTAGACCCCGACGTTACCGCTCCCCGGCGAGGTGCAGCACTCCGCCGACATCCCCGCGTGGGTCTCGAAGAAGACGGTCGGCTCCGAACCCCCGGAACGTTCGACCGTCCGTCGTATCGCCGAACGACGCTCGGCGCGGAAGGCCACGAACGCCTCCGCGCGCTCGCGGGCGCCCACGATCTCTCCCAGAAGGAGGAGGCTCTGGTCCATGTGGCTCAGCGGGTCCATGAAGAAGTCGAGGAAGACCGGGACCACCCCGGCGCGCTCGAGCTGCGCGAGCTGCTCGTCCGTGGGCCCCCTCCCGAGCGAGAACACGGCGACGTCGGGCGCCGTCGCGACGGTCTGCTCCAGGGAGAAGGAGGCCGCCGAAGAAGAGACGTGGGGGAGTTCGGCGAGGCGTGGGAAGCGCGCGGCATAGCGTTCGTACGTCTCGGGTCCGATCCGATTCACGTCATGCGGCCACCCCGCGAGGGGCTCGGTGGGATCCCCCAGGAGGAGCGCGAGCGCGAGGACGTACCGGCCGTCGTCGACCGAGATCGTACGGGGACCCGCCGGCAACTCGACGGTTCGTCCGCGCACGTCGGTGATCGTGGAGCGCTCCGTTCCGGAGTCGCCGATGGCGGCCCGGGCGTCCGCGGGGTGCGACGAAACCCCGCCCTCATCGAACGACGCTCCGAGCTCCGCCACTGCCGACAGGGTGACCCCCGCGGAGAGGCAGGCGAAAAGGACGACGAGGCTTCGGCGCATCGGTGCGGGATCCTCGGAGACCGCGGAGACGGACGGTCCCCGGAGCCGCACAGGCGGGAGCTACCCACCGCGCGACTCTCCAGTTGAGAATGACTTTCAACTAGATCCTGACGAGCCCGGGCTGGGGTGTCAAGCGACGCCCGCCACGAATCGGAGTGCCCGGCCGAAGCCTACCGGGACGACCGAGGCGTGGTCCTCCCCCTCGCACAGCTCGAAGCGCACCTCGACGGCGCGGTCGAGCTTGGCCTCGAGCGCTTCGCAATACTCGCGCGCCCGATCGACCATGGCTCGCTCCTCCCGGCGAGCTCGAAGCGCGGCCACGTCGGCCACGCCCTCCTGCCACGGCGCCACCTCCTGGTCGTACCGCCCGACAGCGACCATGACGCGCCGAGGGAGCAGCTCGGAGTCGGCCGCGACGAGCGTACCCCGTTCGAGCCGCGCGTCGGGCGTGCTCGTCGAAGTGGCCTCCGAGCGCTCCGGGTGCGCCCAGAGCGAAGGGCTGACCGCAACGTATCCGCGGTGGACTTCGGGCCGGTGGTGGAGGGCGTGGAGCACGAAGGCGCCGGCCAGCGAATGTCCGAGCAGGACCCTGCGCTCGGGATCGGTGGGGATCCGTTCCTCGATCAGGGGATGCAGCTCCTCGGCCAAGAAGTGCAGGAGGGCGTCGGCCCGACCGTCGGGTGGAGGTGACAGCTCGACCTGCCGGCGCAAGCGGTCGTAGGGGTAGGCACCCGGATGCGCGATCCCGACGACAACCGAGGCCTCGACCCCGGTCATGGCCGGGCGGTTTCGGCGCAGACGCACCATCTCCACGAGCGTTCCGAAGAAGGCGCCCCCGTCCAGGAGGTAGAGGACGGGGTAGCCATCGGGCGGCGGCGGCTCGTTCGGGACGGCGGTGAGGATCGTGAAGCCGCCCAACTCGCGCGCCTCGACGACCTCCTCCGTCGTACCGTGCAGGGCGGTGCTCCGAATCCGCTCCACGGTCGCTACCCCTCCCCGTCCACGATCACCTGGAGCGTGCCTCGCGAGCAGCGCTCGACCCTGGTTCGCACGCCGTACACCTCCCGGAGCCGGTCGCTCGTCAGCGCCTCCTCCGGCGTCGCCGCCGCGACGATTCGGCCGTCACGCAGCAGAGCGATCCGGTCCGCCCAACGCGCTGCGAGGGTGAGGTCGTGCACGACGAGCGCCACGATCCGCCCCGCTTCGGCCTCCGCGCGCAGGAGCCGCATCACCACGACCTGGTAGCGGAGGTCGAGGGCGCTCGTGGGCTCGTCGAGCAGGAGGACGCGGGGCCCCCGGACGATCGACTGCGCGAGGCTCACGAGCTGGCGCTGCCCGCCCGAAAGGCGTCCGAGCGGCTCCATGGCCAGCGACTGGATGCCGAGCCGGGCGAGCGCCGTGAGCGCGCGCTCCGTGGGCTCACGGCGCGCACTGGATCGGTCGGATCCGGCGGACCCCTCCGATCCGCCGTCGTCGGTCGACCCGCCACTCTCGCTCCGGGGAGGCTGAGGTACGGCCAGGAGGGCGCTCAGCACCGCCTCCAGGGCCGTGAGGTCGAGGCTGCCCGGAAGGCTCTGCGGCATGAACGCGACGTGACGAGCACGACGACGGGGGGGTAGGCCGACGAGCTCCTGGCCGTCGAGGCGCACCGATCCGGAGACCCGGACGAGCCCGGCCAGGGCGCGCAACAGCGTGCTCTTTCCGGCCGCATTCGGCCCGACGAGCATCGTCACCTCGCCGGACGAGAGCGGGCCCAGGGAGACGTCGCTGAGCACGTCGCGGCGGCCGTAGCCGGCGGTGATACGTTCGGCCACCAACCCGCCGGAACTGACGCCTCCCGAGCTCACAGCCGCTCCCGTCTCCCGACGACCAGCGCGAGGAAAGCGGGCACCCCCACGAGCGAGGTGACGATGCCGAGCGGGAGGACCGCGCCCGGCACGACAAGCTTGCTCGCCGTCGAAGCCAGAGAGAGGACGAGCGCACCCGCGAGGGCACTGGCGGGCAGCAGGAAGCGATGGTCCTCACCGACCAGGAGTCGAGCGAGGTGCGGTCCGACGAGACCCACGAAGCCGATCGTTCCGGCGAAGGCGACCGCGACCGCCGCGAGGAGGCTGATCCGCACCAGAGAGGCGAAGCGGAGCCGATCGACCGCGACACCGAACGCTCGGGCGCGCTCGTCGCCCATCGTGAGCGCCGTCATCTTCCAGCGCGCTGCGTAGGAGAAGGGGAAGACGAGGGTCACCACGAGTGCCAGCACGCCCGCCGACGTCCAGTTCGCCGCACCCAGGCTGCCGAGGCTCCAGAAGACGAGCTGCTGCAACGCCTGCTGGCTCGAAAGGAACTGGATGAGGCCGACGAGCGCGTTGAAGGCGAAGACGAGCGCGATCCCGAAGAGCACGAGCGTCTCGGGTCCGGTGCCCCGCATCCGCCCGAGCGCCTGCAGCAGGAACACCGAAGCGAGCGCGAAGGCGAACGCATTCGCGGAAACCAGCCACGCCTCGGGAACCCCCGGGATCGCGATCCCGAGCGCGATGGCCAGTGCCGCGCCGAGAGTCGCGGCCGCGGAGACGCCGAGGGTGAACGGGCTGGCGAGCGGGTTGTTCAGGATCGTCTGCATCTCCGCCCCGGACAGCGACAGGGCGGCCCCTACAAGCAGCGCGGTCAGGGCAGCCGGAAGGCGCACGTCGCGCACGATGAACGCCTGAGCCGGTGACAGAGCGCCGGGGTCGAGGAGGCCGCGCAGTGCGTCCGCCACGGGCAGATCGGACGGTCCGGTCGCCACGTCGAGCGTGAGCGCGACCGCGGTGGCGACGAGCATCGCCGCGAGGAGCGCGAGCCGCCGGCGGTAGAGCGCCGCGTAGGCATCGACGACGGCAACCGTCGCTTCGGCCGGCTGGGGCACGGCACCTCGGCTCAGGGGAATCGACCTCCGCAGTATCCTCCGAGCCTGGGCGATGCGTCAACGCCGGAGGGGAGCAGGCGTCCCCTCAGAGCGAGACCCAGCGGGACCACGCTTCGAAGGCGCCCGCCTTGCCGCGGTGGGCACCCGGCTTGACCTCTGCCGGACCGGTCTCCGCCGGGAAGAGGTAGATCGCGCCGAGCAGCACCTCGCGCTCCGGAATGCCGAGCCACCCGCGGACGTCGCCCCGACCGAGGTACGGCCCGCCGCTCGACCAGAACGACCGGACCCCCGCTTCGGTCGCGACGAGCAGCATGTTCTGGATCGCGGCCGCGGTCGCGGCGACGTGTTCGATGTTGCGCCGGGTGGGCGCGAACGGGGGACGGTCGAGCCCCACCACCGGACCTCCCACCTCCGTGTCGCCCGCGGGCTCATCGGCGGGGTCGGGCAGCCAGTTCGCCAGGATGCACCCGTCCGCCGCGCCGAGGAGACCGACCGTCTTCGCAACCGGGCCGTCGAGGTTCCCGATCCGAGCCGCAAGGGCGCGACACGAGGCCGCGTCGACGACGTGGAAACGAAAGGGCGCCGGGCTGGAGCCCGGATCTTCTCGGTGGACCTCGTGACACACGTGATGATACGGGGCATGTCCCCCCGCCGTGAGCATCCGGGTCAGAAGCGGCGCGGCAGACGACGGCGCCAGCGGAAGCGGCGCGTCGGGGGGCGCCAGGACCTTGGTGGTCCGGCGTTCGGCGATGATCTGCAACAGATCCGTCTCAGCGCTCACTCCGCCCCTCCCAGGGATCCGAGAACCGCGGATCGTTGAGGAACGTCGAGTCGGTCAGCGCATCGAGGAAGGAGACTACCATCGCGCGCTCCCGAGACGTGAGCCCGAAGCGAACCATGAGGTGGCTGCGCCGCGGGTTGCCGGTGCGCCCCCCGGGCATGTAGTGCTCCGCCAGCACCGCATCGAGCGTCTCGATGCTGCCGTCGTGCATGTAGGGACCGGTGACCGCGACGTTACGCAGTGAAGGCGCGCGAAAGCGCCCCATGTCTTCGGGGTCGCCCGTGAACGCATGGACACCGGTGTTGGGTGGAGGGTAGCCGCCCTCCCCGTCGACGTCGTACAGCCCGGTGTTGAAGAACTCCTCCAGCACGACCTCCTTGCCCTCGTAATCGATCGAGTTCGTGAAAAAGGGCTCTCCGTGGCAGTGTACGCACCCCATGCGCTCGCTGAGGAAGAGCTCGGCGCCGGCGAGCGCCTCCCGGCTCATCGCACTGCGCTCGCCCCAGAACGTGTATCGGTCGTACGGCGAGTCGAACGAGATCAGTGTCCGCTCGAACGCCGCGATCGCGTCGAGGAGGCGCTCCACCGTGATGGGGTCGGAGTCGTCCGGGAAGGCGGCCACGAACATCTCGGGGTAGACCTCAGAAGCACGCAGGCGGGCGAGAAGCTCCTCTTCCCGACCTCCCATCCCCATCTCGACCGGTTCGGTTCCGAAGAGCGGGCCGCGCTGCTGCTCCTCGAGCAAGCGCAGCTCCGGATCGCCCCAGGTGAGCGTGCTCGAGTAGGCGATGTTCACCAGGGACATGCTCCCGCGCGGGTGTACCTCGCCGGTCGAGCCGACCGCCCGTGCGAGCCCGTCGGTGAAGGCGAGCTCCTGCCGGTGGCACGACGCACAGCTCTGTGTCTCGTTGCCGGAGAGCCGCGTGTCGTAGAAGAGGTGCCGGCCCAGCTCCACCTTCTCGGCCGACATGGGGTTGTCGTCCGGGACCCGCGGGGGTGCGATGTCCGGCGGGAGGTCCCACTCCCAGAGGGCCGACGGAGTAGCTGCGACCGGCGCGCGTATCCCGGAGCGCTCTTCGGTGATCGGCTGCTCGGCCGACGGCGAACGTACGCCGCCGACCGTTGCTCCGGCCATGACGACCGCGACGCCGGTACCGGACAGGAATCGGCGAGCACGCACCTTGGATTCGACTCGTGCGCCGTGCCTCAGGGGCTGATCAGCGTCACCATGTCGCCGCGCGGATCGATCGTCGGCTCCTCGCCCCGGGGCGTACGGGCCGACTTGTTGGTGACGTAGACCATCCCCGTGGTCTCGTCCACGTGGATGTCGTTCGGGAACGTGCCGATCTCGAGCTCGTCGATCGTCTCGTACGTCTCGCCGTCGATCACGCTCACCGTACCGCTGCCCCGGTTGGCCACGAAGATCTGGTTGTTTACCGGGTGGTAGGCGACGCCGACCGGCTGCTCACCCGTCGCGACGCGGCGAACCGCGCGCATCTGCTTCAGATCGATGACCGAGAGGTCGTTCGAAGCCTGGTTGCCGACGAAGAGCCGGCCACCCGCCGCGTCGTGTGCGAGCCGCGTGGAGCGGCCACCAACCGTCGGAATCCTGTCGATGACCCGGTCGCTGCCGAGATCGATCACGGAGATGAAATCGTCGCCCATGTTGGCGACGTAGAGCCGGTTCGCCGCGCCGTCGACGACGATGCCCGTCGGGCGTGAGCCCCCAGCGTCGATGATCCGGTCGAGCGTGTTCGTCGCACCGTCGATGACCCAGACCTCACCCGGCGTCTGGGCGACGGACGCGTAGATCATGTTGTTGTCGTGGTCGACGACGATGCCGTACAGATGCGGGTTCCCGTCGGCGTCGGGATCGGAGATCGTGCGGATCTCGCCTGAGCGGAGGTTCACCACGCCGATGTTCCCGGCGCGCGTGTTCGTGGTGTACGCCATGCCCGTGTTGCGGTTGACCGTAACGCCGAAGGCGGCGGCGTCACCCATGTCGATCACGCGCTTCTCCTCGAGCGTCCGAGCATCGAGCTCCACCAGGCGCGCGCCGGAGATCAGGCTGGAGCCCACGGCCGTGACCCAAAGGCTGTTCTGGTAGGTGTGCGATTCGTAGAGGCCGGCGTGCACCTTCACCTGATGCTCCACGGAGGGGGCCCTCTGAACGGCATACGCCACGCTGGCGGCGGTGGCAAAGAGGGCTACGAAGCCCGCCAGCGCGAACACCGGACGGAATGTACGGGGGCGGTTCGATCCGCCCGAAGCGGGGACAGACACGGAGGATTCTCCTACGACAGGAAAGGCTCGACAGGGCTTGGTGCGACTGAGGTGCAGTTGAGAATCAGTCTCAACTTCAGGAGACTGGGTCTCGATCCGCTCCGCGTCAAGACGGGACGGGGATGCATCCGGACGCTCGCGCCCGGCTTCCGCCTCACGCGCTAACGACGCCCGACAACCGAGGCGAACAGCCCGTCGACATCCAGCGCATCCTCCACGACGTCGGCGACCCGGTCCAGCTCCCGCTCGACGACGCCGGTCCAACTCCGCGACTCCCCGTCGACGCCCAACGAGGCGAGCCAGGCCTGTCGGAAGGCGTCGTCGGTGAAGACGCCGTGGAGGTAGCACCCCCAATGAGGCCCTGCGGCGTAGCCGAGTGGGGCCTCGCCGTCGTTCAGCCACACCCGCATGCCGGGCCCGGCGACCGTCTTCCCGTGGTGGATCTCGTACCCATCGATCGTCGCTCCGGCCGCCCCGCCGTCGATCACGTGCGCGCGCGTCCGACGGATCTCCTTCTGCGGAGCGAGCTCGGTGCGCACGTCGAGGAGACCGAGACCCTCCTCCGAGCCACCCCCCTCGACGCCGTCCGGATCCGTCACTCGCGCACCCATCATCTGGTACCCTCCGCAGAGCCCCACCACGGCCACACCATCGGCCGCGAGGCCCCGAACCACGTCGGCCAGACCGTTCTCCTTCGTCCAGCGCAGGTCGTCGAGGGTGTTGCGGGATCCGGGCAGGACGATCGCGACGACACCCGCGAGGTCGCTCGGTCGCCGAACCCAGCGCAGTCGTACCGTCGACTCGTGCCGCAGCGGATCGAGGTCGTCGAGGTTCGAAGCCCGGGGATAGCCGACCACGCCGATCACCGGCAACCCGTCCTCTCCCTCCAGCGCGGGACCCCCGTCCTCTTCCGGGAGATGGTGGTGGACCCAGGGGACGACGCCGAGCACCGGCACTCCGGTGCGCCGGGCGAGATCTTCGGGCGCGGGTGCGAGGAGCGACGGATCCCCCCGGAATCGATTCAGCACGAAGCCGCGGAAGAGCGTGCGGTCGGCGTCTTCGAGGAGGGCCCACGTTCCGAAGAGTGAGGCGAACGCGCCACCCCGATCGATGTCGGCAACGAGGAGCACGTGGGCGTGCGTGTGGCGAGCCACCGCCATGTTGACGATGTCGGAGTCGCGCAGGTTGGTCTCGGCGGGGCTCCCGGCGCCCTCGGCGATCACCAGCTCGAAGCGCCCTCGAAGCTGAGCGATCGCATCGGTGACGACCGGCCAGAGAATTTCGCGTCGCTCACGCCACGGACGGTCGGTCGCCAACCGATCGGTGTGCCCGAGCCGTACGACTTCCGAACGGGTATCCGCCATCGGCTTGAGCAGGATCGGGTTCATGACGACCTCCGCCTCGACCCCGGCCGCGAGCGCCTGCAGCGCCTGCGCGCGACCGATCTCTCCGCCACACGCGGTGACCGCGGCGTTGTTCGACATGTTCTGCGCCTTGAAGGGAGCGACGCGCACCCCCCGACGCCGCGCCAACCGGCACAGAGCCGCCACCAGCAGCGACTTCCCTACGCCCGATCCGGTCCCCTGGACCATGAGCACGGGCGCCCCACGCGGTTCGGCCATGTCAGCCCTCGGTACGCGACGACAGGTGCACGCCCCTCGCGCGCGCTCGGATCCGGTCGAGCGCCTCGAGGAAGACGGCCTCTTCGTCTTCGTCGGGCACGCCGACCCGGATGTGGTTCGGCAGGCCGAAGGAGTCGCACGTCCTGACGCGCACCCCCTCCAGACGAAGCGACCGGGCGACGTCCTCGGCCGCCCGGACCTCCGAAAGGAAGAAGCCCGTCGAGGAAGGGAGCGGCGCCCACCCCCGGCTGGCGACCGCCGCAGCCAGTCGCTCCCGCCGAGCACGGATCCGGGCCATCGACCGTTCCAGAGCTGCCTGGGACGCCGGCAGGAGCGCGGCTCGGAGCGCGGCCTGTGCGGGTCCCGCCACGGACCAGGGCGGCGCCGCACGCGCGAGCGGCCTCAGGACTTCGGACGCGCCCACGGCCACCGCGATCCGAAGTCCGGGCAGTCCGAGATCCTTGGTGAAGGAGCGGACGTGGAGGACCCGGTCGTCGTGGGGAAGGTGCGGCGGCACCAGACCCCCCTCCGCGAAGGAGCGGTAGGACTCGTCGAGGACGAGCAGTGTGCCCGCGGGCACGGCCTCGGCCACTGCGCGGACCGCGTCCGCATCGAGCGCCTCTCCGGTCGGGTTGTTCGGCGTGCAGAGGAAGACCAGGGTCGGACGTTCGGCTCGGATCACGGCCACGAGATCGTCGACAGGCAGCGCGAAGCTCGGCGCGCCTCCCCGCACTTCGCGCGTCCGGGTGCCGTACAGCCGCAGCGCGTGCCCGTACTCTCCGAAGGTCGGTCCCGCGATCAGGGCCGACACGCCCGGTCCTGCCCAGCACCGGGCGACACGGTGAACGAGGTCGGCGGCACCCGGAGCGAGGAGCATTCGCTCCGGCGGAACGCCCCAGAATCGGCCGAGCTCCATCCTCGCCTCACGGGACTCCGGATCGGGATAGACGCCGAGAGGCACGTCGGCGGCCGCCCGGCGAACCGCCTCGTCGGGGAGGAACGGATTCACGTTGGTGCTGAGATCCGCCAAGACCGGTGGAAGACCCTCGTCGGTCTCGAAGCCTGGCCCGCCATGGAACTCGGGCTCCAGCAGGACGAGCCGGGGATCGTGGGGCGGAGGCGACCAGCTCATGGCGCGGCGGACGGCTTCGCGTGCGACGCAGGCAGGGACGCCGCAGCTGCGAGAGCCACGGCCAGCCAGGCGGCTCGTCGGATGAGCACGGCCGCTCGTTCGATGTCGGCCGCACGCGGAGCCGCACCCGCGGCGTTCAGCACGTAGACCCCCGGCTTCTCGAGGCGAACGCCGAGCAGGAGCGCCGCGGCGGCCATGGGCCAGCCAGCGTTGGGTCCGGCCGCGCGCCGCGCCTCTTCGGGGAGGGCGTCCAGCACCCGTCGGAAGCGTAGGGCTGCGCTCGACTCCGCCGAACCGGCGATCCTGCCCGTCCCGGCTCCCAGGAGCAGCAACGCGGACAGCCGCGCGGGGACGAGGTTCAGCACGTCATCGGCGCGAGCCGCGCTCTTCCCGTACCAGAAGAGGTCGGGCGTTCGATACCCGAACATCGCGTCGGCCGTGTTCACCACCCGGTACGCCCACGCACCGGGCAGACCTCCCACGAGGAAGGCGCAGACAGGCGCGACCACCGAATCGCAGAAGTTCTCGGCCATGGACTCGATCGCCGCCGAGGCGACGAGCCGTTCGTCGAGAGCGCTCGTGTCGCGACTCACCAGATCCCGAGCCAGGCGCTGTCGCGCGGTCGGAAGATCGTCCGAGCGGAGCGCTGCGGCGACGCCGGCACCCGCCTCCAGAAGCGCCTCGAGCGCGAGCGCAGGCTGGAGCGCGACCGCTTCGACCACGGCGGCCCCGGGCCGGCCGATCGCACGCCGGAGACGTCTTCCGCCCAACAGCCCTGCCACCGCGGCGCCGAGCGCCGCGACTCCGACCACCGCCGCCGCGCCCTCGCACAGGGCACCGAGATCGGAACGGGCGCGCCTCCTCCTGCGTGCCGCGTCGAGCAGCGACCCGATCGCTCGAACCGGGTGGAGCCGCGGCTGGCCGACGACCCGATCCAGCACCAGGGCTCCAGCGACCGCGACGATCCTGGAACGGGGTGGAATGAGCATGGACTCGGAGGAGCACGCCGCCCGCGAAGCGATCCCTACTCCCCGGAGGCAGCACACCCCTTCCCTCGAGGGACGTGTAGCGCACGAGGAGGCCGCGTCTCCTGGCTCGAGGCGAGTCGTCCGACCTTCCCGGGATCGCACCCAGTGGCCCGCGGACGGCTGATACCGGGCCTCGGGCCCGGGCCTCTCACAGTGGCGGGGCCGCGCCGGCTTCGTACCGGCTTCCGGTGACCCCCTCGGGGCAGGACGATGACAGGAGCCGCACCGCCGGGCAAGCGGGCGAAGCTCGCGCTCTGCCGCCGCTCAGGGAGGGGTTGAGCGAACGCGACGGGCCTCATCGGAGACCTCGCCCAGGACTCGGCCGCGATCTTCGGATTGCGCGGGACGCCCCCGCCCCGCACGTTGTGCCCGAGTACAAGAGCGTATGGGGTCGCTGTTGGAAGCCGGTGAAAGTCCGGCACGGCCCCGCCACTGTGAGAGGTGCGAGACGCGTCGAGAGAGGCGTCTCGGAGTGGTCCGGCAGGAAGCCACTGTCCCGACGACCGGGATGGGAAGGCGCCGGTACCCGCCGCGAGTCAGGAGACCGGCCCCGTGCGCGCCCGCATCAACCCTTCGAGGGAGGGGAGCGGGGTGGCGCCGACAGCCGGTGGCGCGTCGCGAGAGCGGCGTCCTCGAGATCCGGACCGCGGCGCTCCCCCACCGCACATCGGTGGCGAATCCAATCGACCGTACGGCACGGCACCGCGCATCGTGGCGCGTGTGGTTCATCTACGTGCACCGCTGGCTCGGCATCGCGTGCGGTCTGCTCTTCGTGGCCTGGTTCGCCTCGGGAATCGTCATGATGTACCACCGGATGCCGACCGTGACGGTCGCCGAGCGGCTCGCGCACGCCGAGCTCCTCGACGTCGAGCGGCTGCGCCTGACCCCGGCGGAGGCGGCGACAGCGGCGGGGGCGAGGAGTGCGGCGGGTATCGTGCTCGGCATGCTCGAGGGGCGTCCGGTCTACCGTCTGGGCCGGTCGCACCCGTCCGTGGTCTTCGCGGACGACGGCAGCCCGCTCGGCGAGGTGGGCCCCGAGCGGGCGATGGCCGTGGCCATGAAGTGGAGCTCCGGCGTCGGCACGCCGTCCTACGACCGTCTCCTCGGCCGGTCCGACCAGTGGACCCTGCAGAATCCCTCCCGGACACACCTCCCCCTGCACCGCGTCCGGCTCGGCGACCCGGATGGTACCGTCGTCTACATCTCGACCCGCACGGGCGAGGTGGTGATGCAGACGACCCGCAGCGAGCGCTTCTGGGGCTACCTCGGACCCGTAACGCACTGGCTCTACCTGCCCATGCTCCGTCGGCACGGACCCATCTGGACGTGGGTGATCCTCGTCACCTCCGGTGTCGGATGCGTGATGTGCCTCAGCGGCCTCGTCGTCGGCCTCTTCCAGTGGTCGCCGTCGGCGCGCTACCGACGCCGGCGCGGAGGGACGCGCACGCCCTACAGCGGCCTGCTCTGGTGGCACCACTACACCGGCCTGGCCTTCGGCGTCCTCGCATTCACGTGGACGTTCAGCGGCCTCCTGTCGATGGGTCCGTTCGCGTGGTCGGAGTACGGGAGCGACGGCGTAGAGCAGCGGCGGATCGTCTCGGGCGAGCCACGCACGGAGGGGATGACGGCGGAGACGATACGCTCCGCGGTCGAAGAGCTCGGCCGCAGCACCACGCCCCGCGAGCTGACGCTCTCCTTCTTCCAGGGCGCGCCGTACTGGACGGTCGACGGCTTCGGCCCGCTCTCGGACCACGAGGACGCCCCGAACGAAGACACCGCTCCGTTCACTCCCCTCCTCGTCTCTGCGCTCGACCCCTCGTCCGGCGCCTTCGAGCGCTTCGACGACGCTTCCATGGAGCGGGTCGCACGGGCGGTCATGCCGGGCGTCGACGTGGAAGAGGCCACCTGGATCCACGCGTACGACGCTTACTACTACGGACGCCCTGGCGAGCGACCGCTCCCGGTGCTCCGCGTGGCGTACGCGGACTCTCTGGACACCCGCATCTACTTCGATCCTCGCCGTGGAACGATCGCGCTGGCGTCCCGACCAGGCGTGCGTCTGAACCGCTGGCTGTACCAGGGGCTGCACAGCCTCGACTTCCCCGGGCTGTACAACGCGCGTCCGTGGTGGGACCTGGTCGTCATCCTGCTTAGCCTGGGTGGCCTGGTGGTCTCGGCCACGACCCTACTGCCTTCCTGGCGTCGTCTTCGACGCCACGGCAAGGCCTTCGCCCGGCGGACGGTTACCGAGCCGGCGGCATCCGCAGGCGGAGGTCTGAGCGACGTGGCGAACCCCGTCGAACCCGGCCACCGCGCGCCTTCATCTTCAACCCCCTCGCCCGCGCCGACGACGTCTCGCCTCGGGCAACTCTGACTCCCAACAGGAGAACACGACATGGCGACATCCAGAACGCTGCCGACCGGCGCGTCGGCGCACCCGTCGACACACACGAAAACCCTCCCCGCGATGGCCACGATCGCCATCGGCCTCCTCCTCCTCTTCGCTGTCGGGTTCGTGCAGATCCCCGCCGTGCACAACGGTGCGCACGACACCCGGCACGCGAACGGCTTTCCCTGCCACTGAGCCTCACCCGTGGACGATTTTCGCAACCTCATCTCCGTCGTCGTCTTCGCCGGCATCGTCTCCGGCCTCGCTCTCGCGGCCGTGCAGCAGGTCGCGGTGCGACCGCTGATCACGATCGCCGAAGAGCTCGAAGCGGTCAGCCACGTGGGCCATCACGGGGCCGTGGCAGACGAAGACGGGACAGGGGAATGGACCCCGGCAGATGGAGCCGAGAGGCTGGGCTTCACGGTACTGGGCACAGTGCTCACGGGCATCGCCTATGCAGCGCTCCTGTTCGGGGTGGCCTCGCTGCTCTCGCTGTCGGTCGATGCTCGGCGCGGCCTGCTCCTGGGGCTCGGCGGCTTCGCGTGCTTCGCTCTCGCCCCCGCGCTCGGTCTTCCGCCCAAACCGCCCGGGGTGGCGGGCGCGGAGCTGGTGGCCGCCCAGATGTGGTGGGCGTCCACGGCGCTGGCCACGGCGACCGGACTCGTCCTGTTCGCCCGGGCCGGTCGACGCTGGAGTTGGTGGGTGATCGGGGCGGTCGTCGTCGTCGCGCCTCACGTCGTCGGTGCCCCGCAGGCGCCCCGGCCCGACACGGAGGCGCTGCGCGAGCTGGGCACACGCTTCGCTGCGACCTCGGTCGCGACCCAGGCGGTGTTCTGGGTGATCCTCGGCGCCGTCGGCGGCTACCTGTACGCCCGGGCATTCGCCCCGGGCTCGCTCATCGGGAGGGAACCATGAGAAGCATCAGCACCATGCGAGGTGACGAAGGCGAGACGAGTCTGGCGGGGGGCGTGCGCGTCTCCAAGGCCGAGCTACGGGTCGAGGCGTACGGGACGATCGACGAGCTCAACTCGACCCTCGGCTTCGCGCGCTCGATCTGCGACGACGACGAGCTGGCGGGCCTGGCGAAGAGCATTCAGCAGGACCTCTTCCGCATCGGCTCGTCGCTGGCGACGCCGCCCGAGAGCCCGAAGCCGCAGGTGGTGATCGACCCGGCGCTCACCGACCGACTGACCGATGAGGTCCACCGCCTCGAGGCCGTCGAGGGAATGCTCGCCGACTGGTCGATCGCGGGGGAGCACCGGGCAGCCTCCGTGTTCGACGTGTCACGCACAGTCTGCCGTCGCGCGGAGCGCGCGATCGTGCGACTGCGCGAGAGCGGCGTGGACGTTCAGGCGTCGATCCTGACCTACGTGAATCGGCTGTCCGATCTGCTGTGGCTCTTCGGTCGCAAGCTCGAGCACGACGCCGGAGTCAGCGGATCGCTTCGAGACCTCACGGGGAAGAAGGGCAACCGCTTCTCGCGTGCGTGGTAGCGTCTCCGACGGGGGGCTCATGAGCCGTCCGGCCTCCTGCAGCCGTTCGCGCGCCAGTGTGCCAGTGCGGGATGCGCATATATTGCGCGCGGCCTACGCGCTTCTTGTGTTGCACGCGCTGGGCTTCGCGCTCGCGCCTCACGGAGCCGGCGCGCAAACGGGAGTCGAGCGGGTCCCCGCGCGCATCGTATCCACGTCCCCGGGCATTACGGAGAATCTGTTCGCACTCGGGCTCGGCGACCGGGTCGTGGGCGTGTCGACGTTCTGTCGCTTTCCCGCCGAGGTCGCGCACATCCCAAAGGTCGGGACATTCCTTCGCCCGAACGCGGAGGCGATCGCGCGCCTCTCACCCGACCTCGTCCTGGTGCACGCGGGTCCGCAC
>JANQME010000397.1 GCA_028280205.1 Longimicrobiales bacterium | reverse complement strand
CTCGTTCCGGTCCACCATCGTGCGGACCACGACCACCGGCGCCGTCCGCTCCTCCGCCAGGAAGGACCGTTCGGACGCACCCGGCTCCACCCCCGCGGGGAGGCAGAAGAGGACGATGTCCGCCGCGCTCAGGTAGCGTCGCGCGACCTCGATCCCGAGCTGCTCGACGCGGCCGGCGGGACGGCGCAGACCCGCCGTGTCCACGAGCCGGAACGGGAAGCCGCCGAGCTGCACCTCCGCTTCCAACGCATCCCGGGTCGTCCCCGCCTCCTCCGTCACGATCGCGCGCTCCCGGCCCAGCAGCGCGTTGTACAGCGACGACTTCCCCGCGTTCGGTGGCCCGGCGAAGACGACGAGCGCCCCGTCGCGGAGGAGCTCGCCCTCGGGAGCCGTGGCCAGAAGCGCGTCCATCGCGGCCGTCAGCGCCTCGGCCTCCTCCATCACCCGCTCCAGCGGCACCGGCGCGTCGTCCTCCTCGGGGAAGTCGACGTGGTGCGCCAGGAGCGCCTCCACGTGGACGAGCCGCTCGCGCAGCGCCCCGACCCGCTCCGAGAGGCCACGCTCGAGTTGTACGAGTGCCGCCCGGTGCATGGCCCGGCTCCGGCCCTCCACGAGGTCCGCGATCGCCTCGGCCTGGACCAGGTCCAGCTTGCCGTTCAGGTACGCCCGGCGCGTGAACTCGCCCGGCTCGGCCCGACGAGCTCCGGCGCGTTCGCAGGCGTCGAGCACGAGCGAAGGCACGAGCCGTCCTCCGTGACACGAGATCTCCACGACGTCCTCGCCCGTGAAGCTCGTCGGGCGCACCCAGCGGGTGACGATCGCACGGTCCAGGAGGGCACCGTCGTCCGGATCGCGGAGCTCTCTCGACGTGGCACGGCGTACCTCGGGGAGCGCTCGGCCGGTGAGTCGCGCCAGGACATCGGCGGCGCCAGGCCCCGAGAGGCGTACGACCGCGATCGCCCCACCCCCCGGAGTCGTCGCCAGCGCCACGATCGTGTCGACGTCCATCCTCGACGCTCCGTTCGCGACGGCGTCTCCGCAGCCTACTCGCGTGAAAGGGTCAGCGGCGGGCCGGCCTTCATCTTCGCCCGCTCTCGGGCGATCCAGATCTGCTGCGGCAACGTCGCGATGTTCGTGGTCGCGTAGTAGAGGTTCAATCCGCTCGCCAGGTTCATGAAGATGAAGAGCATCATGGGCGGCATGATGTACATCATCATCTTCATCTGCGGATTCTCCTGCTCGATCGAGCGCAGGCTCACCCACTGCATGAGGAACATCGAAAGCGCCAGGAGGACCGGCAGGACGAAGAGCGGATCCTTGGCCGAGAGATCCGGAAGCCAGAGGAAGGGCACGCCGCGCAGCTCGATCGTGTTCTGGAAGACGAAGAAGAGCGCGATGAGCATCGGCCAGGGCAGGAGCATCGGCAGACAGCCCGCCAGGGGGTTGAATCCGTGCTCGCGGTACAGCCGCATCATCTCCTTCTGGAGCTTCTCCGGGTTGTCCTTGTAGCGGTCCTGGATCTCCTTCACGAGCGGCTGCACGGCCATGTTGCGCAGCTGCGCCTTCATCGCCTTGTGGTTCAGCGGGAAGAGCACCACGCGCATCATCACGCCGAAGACCACCAGCACCCACCCGTAGCCGAGGCTGAGCTGGGTGTGGAGGAAGACGAAGATCGTCATGATGATCGAGACGAACGGACGGATCACCGGGCGGAAGAAGCGCCAGCCGTAGGGGTTGACCTCCTCCATGCCCTGCCCGAGCGAGCTGAGGCGCGTGTACTCCTGCGGCCCCATGAAGAGCCGGTAGGCGTACTCCTGACCACCGTTCACCGTCTGGGCCGCGGCCACCCGCACCCGATCGCGGATCGGCGAGTCGGTCACGAGGAGGCCGCCCAGCAGCCGATCCGCGGCCACGTCTTCGTCACTCGGACCCGCGAGGAGCGCGAGCACGAAGAACTTGCTCCGGAAGGCCGCCCACAGGAGCGGCCCGTTGACCACGGTCGGCTCCGCCTTCTCCAGCAGGGTCGAGCGGATCCCGTTGGACTGGTGGTTGTGCACGTACGCCATCGCGCGCGCTTCGACCGCGGAGTCGGCCTCCGCGTAGGCCAGCCCCACGCCGAGGTCGGTCACGAGCAGGGCGCGATCGACCCCGCTCACCCGCCCGCGCACGTCCACCTGGTAGCGGTCGGGATCGAACGTGTACTCGATCTCGAAGCGGAAGGAGCCTGCCGGCGCCTGGTAGGTGAAGCGCAGCGACTGCGGCGCTCCGCCTTCGTCGAGCACGAGCCCGGCTTCGGGCTCGACCGCGAAGCGCGCGTCGGAGAGGTCGAGCGTATCCGACCCCACGCCGACCTCCTGGCCGCCGCCCGCGGCGGCGCCACCCTGAT
>JANQME010000348.1 GCA_028280205.1 Longimicrobiales bacterium | reverse complement strand
CGCCCACGACCGCAGCGTCGATCTCGCCCGCCTGGAGCGCACGAACCGCCAAATCGAGCGCGTCGACCCCGGAGAGCTCCTCGCTGGCCACCGTGAAGCCGGGAGCCGTCCAGTCCTCACGTGCGTGCACCCGATTGGCGGGAATGTTGGGCATGCAGCCGATGACGCCCGCCGCGGTCAGGTGACGGGCCGACTCGACGTTCGCCGCCCGCCACGTTTCGGCATCGACATCGTCCGACAGGAGCTCACGCAGGCGTACCCTCAGCCCGTGACGGGCGGCCTGGGGATCGACGCACATCCCGATGTAGACACCGGTCCTGTCCGGATCGAGCGGGCCCGTCTGCGACACCGCCTCGTCGAGCACGGCGAGGATCGAGGTCTGCTGCGCCAGGCTCTCCCCGAGATCGTTCGGCGGGAAGCCGAGCGTCGACATGCGGAGCGCGATCTCCTCCGTGCGCGTCGAGGCGTCGCCTCGGGCCTCGACCAGCCGGTCCACGAACGCGTCGAGGCCGACGGACTCCCCGGCGATCACGCCGATGCCGGAGATGGCGATCGGCTGCGCCCGCCGCGACGCGGAGTCCGGCACGGATGCGACCGCGGGCCTCTCTCCCGTCCACTCCTCGACGATGAGGTGCGCGTTGTTGCCCCCGAAGCCGAAGTTCGAGATCGCGGCCCGGCGGGGTCGCCCGTGGTCGCTCCACGGAGCCGCCTCGGCAAGGAGACGGAAGCCGTGCTCGCCGATCGCGTCGAGCGGCTCGTCGCAGGGGGTGGGCGGCAGGACGCCCGCGTCGAAGGCCCCGATCACCTTGAGGAGGCTCGCCACACCCGAAGCCGTGATGGGGTGGCCGATGTTCGCCTTCAGCGATCCGATCACCGGCTTGGGCGCGTCTCCGTAGAGACGGGCCAGCGACTCCAGCTCGACGCGGTCCCCGCGGGGCGTCCCGGTGGCGTGGCATTCGATGAAGTCCACGTCCGAAGGGCTGAGCCCCGCACGGGCGTAGGCCGCACGCATCGCGCGGAGCTGGCCACCTTCGTCGGGTGCCAGAAAGCCACTCTGACGGCCGTCGTTGGACAGACCGATCCCCCGGATCACACCGAAGATGCGATCGCCGTCGCGGACGGCATCGTCGAGTCTGCGCAGCGCCACGAGCCCCGCCCCTTCCGCCGGAAGCAGTCCGTCCGCGCCCTTGTGCAGGGGCCGGGACCGGCCGCTCGGGCTGAGCGCCTGGAGCGCGGTGAAGCCCAGGTGGATGAAGAGCGGATCGGCCCGCGCGACCCCTCCGGCCAGCATCAGGTCCGCCTCGCGGTCCTGGAGACGACGGCAGGCGATCTCGAGCGCGTAGAGCGATGACGCGCACGCCGCGTCGAGCGCGAAGGCGTCCCCGTCGAGGCCGAAGGCCCGGGCCACGATGTGCGCGGGACATCCGGACGAGAACCGGTTCAGCGGCTGTGACTCGGTACCGACGCGCCCCGGCGCCGGGGCTCGAGGTCCGTCGCCGAGCCAGAAGTCCTCGACGAAGCGGGTGTGTTCGACGGTCGGGTAGCTGAGGTTCCCGAAGACGAGGCCGCTGCCGCGCGGCGGAGTCTCGACACCCGCCTCGGCGAGCGCCGAGTCCGCGCAGTACAGGAGCCACTGCACGAGCGGGTCCAGCCGTCCCGGCATAGGCACCCGACCGGAGAAGCGCTCCGGGTCGAAGACGTCCTCGAAGCCGAGGACGTAGCCGCCGCGATTGCTCACCACGTACTCGGTGCCGGCACCCGGAGCGCGTTCCGCGAGGAGTCGCCGCGAGTCGAGGCCCCACGCCCCTTCGGGCGCCTCGTCCACGAGGACGCGCGCGTCGCGCACCGCGTCGAAGAGCGCCTGCGGTTCGAGCGCGCCCGGAAGAACGCAACCGCGCCCGACGATCGCGATGGGTTCGAACGTCGTCACGCGCCCGAGGGCTCGAACTTGACCTCACGGAGCTCCGCCACGAGGTCGCCTTCCTCGGTCGCGAGCACGAAGTCGAACATCGTGCCACGGTCCGTGCGACGCGCCCGGAACGCGGAGCGCAGCCGCTCCGGGATCGTCTCGAGCTGGTGCACGACCATCGTCCCCATGCTCTGGAGCTTCTGCATCGCCCCCGCCTTGTGGTGCGTCCACAGCTCACCCAGATGCAGGAGACCCTCGAACGCGGCCGGGTCGAAGCCCTTCGCGAAGCCCTTCGGAGGCCACCCGAGCGCGGCCGCGGAGCGGAGCAGCGCCATCCCCCCCTCCTCCGATACGCCCTCGAGGTCCACGATCGCTCGGCGCTGACTCGAGGT
The DNA here is from genome assembly GCA_028280205.1 of Longimicrobiales bacterium. Lineage (GTDB taxonomy): Bacteria > Gemmatimonadota > Gemmatimonadetes > Longimicrobiales > Gaopeijiaceae > UBA2589. Next base: position 2,119 of record JANQME010000348.1, on the reverse strand, counting down.
GCGCAACACCGTCTCGTACGCGGCCTCCGCTTCGAACGGCCACGGCTCCAGACCACCCGACGGCACCGAGGGTGGAGGCGAAGCCCCATTCTCGTCGTACCGGATCCGGGTCTCGTGGCGGGCGTGGCCCTCCGCGTCCCGGAAGATGAGCCGGTAGCCCGGGATCGCCGCCACGATCGGGTGGACTTCGACCGTATTTCCGGTCCCCCTCGACTCGTCGCCGCCGCGCATCCCGATCACGAAGTCCTCGAGGTACATCCGCATCGTGCGCACCGGCTTGAGCGCCTCGCCGAGGCGCAGCGCGAAGTCGGCCACGAAGGCGGGCGCGAGCCCGAGCGCGCCCGACGACGCCTCCTCGGCTTCCTCGACGAGCGGCGCGGCGAAGGTCAGCCGGTGCGTACCGGCGGGGAACGACGGCGCCGCGAGCACGACGCGCTCGACGCCCGCCCCATCCGTCCCCAGCTCCTCCACGAAGAAGCGCGCACCCACGTCGACGTCGAGCAGGGCGATCCCCTGCTTCTCGAAGTGCGCCGCGAGGCCCGCGTCGACCATTCCTCCGGCCCAGGGACCCCAGTTGTACGAGCGCACCCGGCACCAGTCGCCCCGGCGCTGCGCCTCGGAGGCGGCCACCTTGTTGAGAACCTCGTTGGCCGCGGAGTAGGCGGCCTGTCCCGCGTTGCCCGCTCGAGCCGCGATCGACGAGAAGAGGGCGATGAGCTGGATCGGATCCTCCTTGGTCGCCTCGAGCAGGACGGAGAGCCCGGTCACCTTCGGCCCGAAGACGTCCGCGACCCGATCGGGAGTCATGTCGGCGATCGCCTTGTCCCGCAGGACCCCCGCGCCGTGGACGATTCCGTCGACGGAGCCCCAGGTCTGACGGACGTGATCGAGTGCGGCCTGGACCTCGGACATCTCCGTGACGTCGGCACTCAGGTACATCGCCTCGATCCCGCGGGCGTCGAGATCCGCGAGCGACATGCGGACCTCGGCGGAGGCCGCGAGCGAGGCCGCCTGCCTCTGCAGTCCGGCGAAGTCGACCGTCTCGCCCCGCTCACTCGCAGCAGCGGCGAGCGCCCCGGTGATCTTCACCGAGTCGGTCGTGAGCGGCACGCCTTCCGGCCATTCACCGAGCTGCGAGCGGCCCAACAGCGCGAGCCGTACGCCCCAATCCTCGGCGAGCTTCGCAACCGAAGACGCGGTGACACCGCGGGCCCCGCCGGACACGACGACCACCGAGCCGGGCTCGAGCGGCGGGTGGGTGGGGTCGGGGGCTACGCTGATCGGCTCGATCTGAACCACCGAGCGGGTTCCGTCGGCGGCGATCCCGACCTCGAGTGCCGGACCGCCCTGGAAGATCTCCTCCAGGATCTGGTCGACGGCGTTGGCCGGATCCTCCACGTCGATCGCCTTGAGCGACGCGCCAGGCCACTCCCGGGCGGCCGTCTTGACGATGCCGGACAGGCCGGCGGTCCAGGCCCCGTCGCCCGGATCGCCGTCGAGGCCGAAGTCGCCCCCGGTCGACTGGACCGTAACGAAGAACCGCTCCGACGGCTCGGGGTGCTGCGCCACCAGGCGCGCCGCCTGGATCGCGCTCTGGTGCACCGCCAGCGCGGAGTCCGGGCCCGGCTTCGCGGGTGCCAGCCCCGCAAGACAGATGACCGCACGAGCGGACGGCGACGGCGACTCGACCACGATCGCCTGCACGCCTCGCTCCTGGAGCCCACTCACCAGTCGGGTCGCGAGCGTGTCGTCCTCCCCGGTCACCTCGACGGTCACGCCGTTCTCCAGGCCGGAGAGCCCGAAGCCCGGACGGGGCTCCGCGACGACCCGGGGGACGAAGGCGGACACCTGCGTCGGATCGGTCGAGGGCGTGGGTGCGGTGGGCGCTTCGACGAGGTCGTCACCCCCCACTCCCGTCGCCACCTCGTTGGCGGTACGGACCTCGGGGACATCTGCCGCCGCGACCGATGACTTCGAAGCTGCGGCACCGGTCCCCAGCTTGTCGGCGACGTCACGCAGTGTGCGCAGCGTCGCGAGCTCCGACGGCTCGATCTCCGGCATCCCCGGAACCCGCGCCTGAAGCTCGGAGAGGATCTCGACCTGCTTGATCGAGTCGATC
>JANQME010000327.1 GCA_028280205.1 Longimicrobiales bacterium | reverse complement strand
TTGATCGGCCGACCGACTTCGGCCGGTGGCCTCGTCCCCCCCGCTGGGCCCCTGCCCCCCGCCCGATGCTTCGTCTGTGCTCCCCATACGCCCAACGTGCCGACTGCGCGCTCGGGTCGAAACCTGCGCGCCGGGATGCCGTAGGGCCCCGCGTCGACCCGCTCGCCAGGGGTCGCGTGCGCGCTCGAGCCGGGAGTGGATGGGAATGGACGTGACGACGGATCTCAAGTACGCCGTGCGCGGGCTGCTCAAGAGTCCGGGCGTGACCTCGATCGCCGTGATCGCGCTGGCGCTCGGGATCGGCCTCACGACGGTCATGTTCTCGATCGTGTACGGCGCCCTCCACCGCGGGCTCCCGTTCGACGGGGCCGAGCGGATCATGCACCTCGAGCGGGCGAACCCCACCGAGGGGATCCAGTCGATGGAGGTCACGATCCACGACTACCGCGACTGGCGGGAGCGGCAGCGCTCCTTCGAGCACCTCGCAGCGTTCTACCAGGGCACCGTCAACGTACGCGGCACGGAGCGGCCGGACCGCTACGACGGTGCCTTCATCACGGCGAACGGCTTCGACGTGCTCGGCGTACAGCCGATTCTGGGGCGCGGCATCCGGCCCGAGGAAGAGCTCCCGGGGAGCCCGCAGGTCGTGCTCATCGGGTACCGTGTCTGGCAGGAGCGCTACGGCGGGTCGAGCGATGTGCTCGGTACGTCGGTCACCGTGAACGGCGAGCCGGGCGAGATCATCGGCGTCATGCCGGAAGGCTTCGAGTTCCCGATCCTGCAGGAGGTGTGGGTCCCGCTCCGTCTCGATCACCGGACGCTGGAGCGGGGCAGTGGCACCACGGTGGAGGTCTTCGGCAACCTCGTTGACGACGTCACGCTCGACGCCGCGATGACCGAGTTCTCGGGCATCACGAGCCAGCTCGCCGCCGAGCACCCCGAGACGAACGAGGGCGTCACGCCGGTCATCAAGCCGTACACCGAAGAGTTCATCGGAGACGAGGAGCGCGGCATCCTCTACTCGATGCTCTTCACGGTCGTGCTCGTTCTCGTGATCGCGTGCGCGAACGTGGCCAACCTGCTCCTGGCGCGGGCGGCCGTCCGGACGCGGGATCTGGCGATCCGCAGCGCGATGGGCGCCGACCGCTGGCGGGTGATCCTGCAGATGCTGAGCGAGGCGCTCGTGCTCGCGCTTCTGGGTGCGGTGGTCGGGACCGGGATCGCTTGGACGGGGATCACCCTCTTCGATCGGGCCGTGTCCGCGACCGATCCGCCCTTCTGGCTGGTCTTCAGGCTCGACCTCCCGATCCTGCTCTTCGTCATGGCGATCACCGGGCTCGCCGCGCTCTCCGCGGGGATCATCCCGGCGGTGAAGGCGTCGAGCGCCGATCTCAACTCCGTGCTGAAGGACGAGTCGCGTGGCTCTTCGGGGATGCAGGTCGGGCGTCTGAGCCGCGTGCTGGTCATCGGCGAGATCGCGATGTCGATGGCGCTCCTGGTGGCGTCCGGGCTGATGGTGAAAGGGGTCGTAACGCTCGACAACGAGGAGTACGCGATCCCGACCGAGAACATCTTCACCGCCCGCGTCGGGGTCTTTCCCGAGCGCTTCCCGGACGAGGCGTCCCGCTACCGCTTCTGGGAAGACGTGGAGCGAAGGGTGGCGGAGATCCCGGGCGTGCAGGCGGCGGGGATGATGGGCACGCTACCACTCGTCGGCTCGTTCGGGGGCAACGTCACCGTCGACGGGGAGTCGTACGAAGCGGACCGGGACCTACCGTCCGCGCGCTTCGCGGTGGTGACTCCGGGCTTCCGCGAGACGTTCGAAGTGGAGGTCCTGCAAGGGCGATGGATCGAGCCGACCGACGGTCTCGACGACCCGAAGGTCGTGGTCGTGAACGAGGAGTTCGTCGCGCGACACTTCCCCGAAGGGCAGCCGCTCGGGAGACGGATCCGGATCGGCGGTCTCGAGTCCGAGGAGCCGTGGCGTGAGATCGTGGGCGTCGTGCCCAATCATCGAATGGAGGGGATCGGGGATCCGGGCGAAGAAGAGATCGATGCACCGGGCTTCTACGTGCCGCTGGCGCAGTGGGATCTGCGCTTCGTCTCGATCGCGGCACGGGTCGACCGCGAGCCGCTCCGGATCGCGCCCGACGTGCGGGACGCGGTCGAGGCGGCCGATCCCGACACGCCCATCTACTTCGTCCAGACGCTCGAGCAGGCGATGGAGCAGAACCTCTGGTTCTACCGGGTCTTCGGGAACCTCTTCCTCGCCTTCGGCCTGGCCGCGCTCTTCCTCGCCTCCGTCGGGCTGTACGGCGTGATGTCGTTCAGCGTCAGCCACCGCGTGGGCGAGATGGGTGTGCGCATGGCGCTGGGTGCACGGGCGAGCCAGGTGACCGGGCTCATCCTCCGCCAGGGGCTGTCCCAGATCGCGATCGGCCTGGTGTTCGGCACCGCGCTGGCCGTCTTCATCGCGCGCGGGCTCGCGCTCCTGCTCTACCAGGTGGAGCCGTGGGACCCGGTGACGTACGTCGGCGTCTTCGTCCTGCTCGTCCTGACCGGACTCGGGGCTTCGGCGGTGCCGGCGCTCCGTGCCACGCGCGTGGATCCGATGGTGGCGCTCACCGCGGAGTAGCGGCCGGCCGGCGTCGGTCTACTCGCGGGGTGGCCAGGGCACGAAAGTGGACGTGCGCCGGACGTACTCCGCGTACCCGGGCTTCGTCTCTTCCAGCCGCTCCTCCAGCATCGTCACGCCCGAGACCTTCAGGAGCAGGAAGGAGATGACGAGCGCTCCAACGATGCTCCAGTACGCGCCGCCGCCCACGGCGACGAGGTAGAGCCCCCACCAGAGCACGAACTCACCGAAGTAGTTCGGGTGGCGGCTGTAGCGCCACAGCCCCCGGTCGAGGACGCGACCCCGGTTCGCGGGGTCGGCCTTGAAGCGGGCGAGCTGCAGATCGGCGAGCGACTCGATCGCCAGGCCTACGAGGAAGACGACGGTGCCGACGACGTCCCACGCCCCGAGCGGAGCGGTCGAGACGACGCTGCCGAAGAGCGGCGCCGAGATGATCCAGAGCAGGCCGGCCTGCAGCCAGAAGACCGTGACCAGGCTGCGCAGCGCCCACCCCGGCCCACCTGCCTCCCGCATGGCGCGGTAGCGGGGGTCCTCGCCTTCCCGACGGTTCCGTTTCAGCAGGTGGTAGCCGAGGCGGCCGGCCCACACCGTCACCAGGACGAGCGCGAGCAGGCCGCGGTCGACGAAGCGCCCGTCGACGAGCAGGTAGGTCGCGGTCACCAGCGCGAAGCCGGGGCCCCAGAACGGGTCGACGATGCTGGCGTCCCCGCGCAGCAGGCTCCCGAGCCAGAGCGCCGTCATCGCGGAGAGCACCACGGCCAGCCCGGAGAGGGCGACGAGGAGGGATTCGGGGGTCACGGGAATTCGGCA
>JANQME010000288.1 GCA_028280205.1 Longimicrobiales bacterium | reverse complement strand
CGAGCTGGACGAAGCGGTCGAGGCGCTCGTGGACCGAATCGCCTCGCTCGCGCCGCTGGCGGTGCAGGCGATGACGAAGCTGCTCCGCGACGCGGCGGGGAGCGGGATCGAGGCCTCCGAGGCGGTCGCGCTGATCGAGCGCTGCGAGCGCTCCGAAGACCTCACGGAAGGGCTGGCGGCGCGCCGGGAAGGCCGGGCCCCGTTGTTCCGGGGCCGCTGACTCCCGTTCGGGGTTACCTCTTCTGCAGAACCCGCCCGGCTCGTTCGCCGGTGAACGCTCCGTCCCGGATCGCGGGGACGCCGTTGACGAGCACGTGCACGAATCCCTCCGAGTAGTGGTGGGGGTCCGTGTACGTGGCGACGTCGCGCACGGCGTCCAGATCGAAGACCGCGATATCCGCGATCGCGCCCTCGCGCAGGACGCCGCGGTCCGGCATGCCGAAGACGAGCGCCGGGAGCGAGGTCATGCTCCGGATCGCTTCCTCGAGCGAGACGACGCCCTCCTCCACGACGTACAGGCGCAGCTTGCGCGCGAACGCTCCGTACGAGCGGGGGTGCGGCACGCCCTCGCCCATCGGTCCCAGCCCTCCGTCGGACGACGTCATCGTCCACGGCTGCGTCATGAGCGTCGCCACGTCTTCGTCGCTCATGTTGTACGAGACGATGCTGGCTCCGTTCCGTCGGATCAGATCGACGGCCGTGTCGATCGGATCCTCCCCACGCTCGGCCGCCAGATCACTCAGCAGCCGGCCCTCGATCGAGGGGTCCGGCCGGTAGCGACGGAACTGGATCCGGTCCGCACCACCCCGCCGGGCGAGCCCGTCGACCATCCCCGTGTGCACCCGGGCCATGGTGTCCGGATCCGCCATCCGGGAGAGCATCGCGTCGCGGCCGCCGGCCTGGGCCCAGCGCGGCATGAGCGCGGCCTCGAGTCCGGTGGCCGACGCCGTGTACGGATACTGGTCGGCGAACACCTGAATGCCCTCGGCCCGGGCCCGCTCCACCCGAGCGACGATCGCGGCGCCGTACCCCCACACCAGCGGGCCCAGCGCCTTCACGTGGGTGATCACCACCGGGATCCCGGCCGCTCGACCGACGTCGATGACCTCGTCGACCGCCGCGATCAGCCCTACGCTGTACGTCGACTCGTCGCGGATGTGGCTCGTGTACGTGCCCCCGTAGTGCGCGATCTCGCGAGCCAGCGCCTCGATCTCCGCCGGGGGCGCGTAGCTGCCCGGCACGTAAAAGGTCCCCGAGGAGAGCCCCCACGCCCCCTCCTGCATCCCCTCTGCCACGATCGTGCGCATCCGCTCCAGCTCCTCGGGTGTCGCGGCGCGGTCGTAGTAACCGACGACCTCCCGCCGGACGGACCCGTGCGGAACGAGCTGCGCCACGTTCACCCCCAGGCCTTCGGCGAGGAGCTCGTACCGCTGGCCCGTCATGTCCGTGGGACCACCCCCGTCCGGGTTCACGAAGACGGTGGTGAGCCCCATCGCGAGCAGCGGCTCTCCGTGGCTCAGACCGGGAGACGCCAGCCCGGGGCCCGCGTGCGAGTGCGAATCGATGAAGCCGGGGCTCACGTAGAGACCGGTCGCGTCGATGACCTCGTCCGCGGCGACGTCCCCCAGACGGCCCACGGCCGAGATGCGATCGCCGACCACGAGGACGTCCGCCCGGAGCCACGGGTTGCCGCTTCCGTCCAGCACACGTCCGTTACGGATGAGAATCGACCGCTCCTGGCCACGCGCGGGCGCCGCGACGAGGAGGAGCAGGATCAGGAGAGCGAGGGAACGACGGAGCATGGGAGGCGCGTTGGGTCGGGGCCGAAGCGGGGGCGAAGGTACGGGTCGGCCGCGGAGCGTGGGAGAGCTGGACGAGTTGCTCCGCTCGCTCGACGGACGCGGCTACAAGGCGTACGAGGCCCTGAGCGGCGCGTGGCGCTTCGACGACTTCGAGCTGCACTTCGACCACGTGCAGGGCGATCCGTACGCCGCTCCGACCCGGATCCGGGTCCACCTGCCCGCGGACGTCGCCGGCTTCTCGGGCGGCCCCGTACGCACGCCGGAGCGCGCCCGGGGGACCGAGTGCTTCCTCGCGCACGCCTTCGCCGCACGGGCGGCGCAGACCTCGAGGAGTCGGGGGACCGGCCGAAGCGGCGAGATCCGGATGATGCACCCCGGCCAGCTCGTCCTCGCCACGACCGCCCTCCGCCTCGACGACGACGGCGGCGTCGAGGCGCGCTTCACCGGAGGCCTGCCGGCGAAGGGGCGACGGATCGCGGGTCGACACGCCCGCGAGCTTCTCCTCGAGGACGTGCCCGCCACCGTTGGGGCCTCCCTGCGCGCGTCCGAGCACGACCCCGCGGAGGTGGAGCGCCACGCCGCGGCCGCCGAGGACGCCGAGGCCCTGCGCGCAGGGCTCGCCGAAGAGGGACTGGTCGCCTTCGTCGCGGACGGCGCTCGCCTCCCCCGGCGGAGCGGGATCGACGACCGTCCGCTGGAGGGCGACGACGTGGTACCGTTCCGTTCGCCGACGTCGCTGCGCCGGACCGTCCGGCTGCCGAACGTGGGTGAGATCACCGGCATGGGGATTCCCGAGGGGGTCACGCTCATCGTCGGGGGCGGCTTCCACGGAAAGTCGACGCTGCTGCGCGCGCTCCAGGACGGGGTGTGGAACCACCGCCCGGGCGACGGCCGGGAGCTCGTCGCGACCCGCGCCGACGCCGTGAAGGTGCGCGCCGAAGACGGACGGGCCGTCGCGGGCGTCGACATCTCGGGCTTCATCGACGGCCTGCCGTTCAATCGGGACACGACCGCCTTCGAGAGCCCCAACGCCTCGGGCTCCACGAGTCAGGCGGCGGCGATCGTGGAAGCACTCGAGAGCGGGGCGCGCACCCTCCTCGTCGACGAGGACACGTCGGCCACGAACTTCATGATCCGCGACCGGCGCATGCAGCTTCTCGTGCCCTCGGAGGGCGAGCCGATCACACCGTTCGTCGACCGCGCCCGCGAGCTGCACGAAGCCTTCGGCGTGAGCACCATCCTCGTGGTCGGGGGGAGCGGCGACTATCTCGACATGGCCGACCTCGTGATCCGCATGGTCGAGTACCGGCCGGTGGACGCCACGGAGGCCGCACACGCCGTCGCGTCCGCGCATCCCACGGGCCGCCGCTCCGAGGCGGCCCGCCCGTTCCCGAAGGTGCCGGAACGGCGCCCCCTCCGCAGCTCGATCGATCCGTCCCGGGGTCGTCGCTCGCGCAGCGTGAAGGTGCCCGACGACCGCACGCTCCTTCTCGGCCGCGACTCGATCGACCTGGTTGCGGTGGAGCAGCTCGTGCTCCGGGGCCAGATCCGCACCGTCGGGGAGGCCCTGGCGTGGATCGCGACGGAGTTCCCGTCCGAGGCCGAGACCGTCGCAGCGTACCTCGACGCCGTAGAGGACGCCGTGGCACGGGAGGGGCTCGACGCCTTGTCGCCCTACCGGGTCGGCGATCTCGCCGAGGTGCGCCGACACGAGATCGCTGCGGCCCTGAACCGCCTCCGTTCCCTGCGTGTAGGATGACGACCCCGAACCCGACCGCCGACCCGGCCGGCCACCCCGGAGGAACCATGCGCCCACGAGCCGTCCTCGCGGCGACCGTCCTGGCCCTCGCCCTGCCCGTGGCGAGGACCGATGCCCAGCAGACCCGCGCGGCGCTCGAACCCGTCGCGTCCGTGGAGGGAATCACGGAGTACCGCCTCGACAACGGGCTTCGCGTCCTCCTCTTTCCCGACCCGTCGAAGCCGCAGGTCACGGTGAACATCACGTACCTGGTCGGTTCCCGGCACGAGGCGTACGGAGAGACCGGGATGGCGCACCTTCTGGAGCACCTGCTCTTCCAGGGGACGCCCAGCCACCCGGACATCCCGCAGGAGCTAAGCGAGCGGGGTGCTCGGCCGAACGGCACCACCTACTACGACCGGACGAACTACTACGAGATCTTCCCGGCTACGGGAGACAACCTCGAGTGGGCGCTCGACCTCGAGGCCGACCGGATGGTCAACTCGTTCGTCTCGGCCGAGGATCTCGCGTCGGAGATGACGGTCGTGCGCAACGAGATGGAGGCGAACGAGAACAGTCCGTTCCGCATCCTCCAGGAGCGCGTGCTCTCCACGGCCTACCTCTGGCACAACTACGGCAAGTCCACGATCGGGGCCCGCTCGGACGTGGAGAACGTGCCGATCGAACGGCTCCAGGCGTTCTACCGGAAGTACTACCAGCCCGACAACGCGATGCTCGCGGTCGCGGGCAACTTCGACGAGGAGGAGGCGCTCGATCTGATCGTCCGGGAGTTCGGCCCGATCCCGCGGCCCGCCCGCGAGGGGGAGGACCTCCTGTGGCCGACCTACACCGACGAGCCCACCCAGGACGGAGAGCGCTCCGTCACGCTGCGGCGCGTCGGGGAGACGCCGATCACGATCGCTTCGTATCACATCCCCGCCGGGGGTCACGAGGACTTCGCGGCGATCTCCGTCCTCTCCTTCGTTCTGGGCGACTCTCCGTCAGGCCGCCTCTACCGGGCGCTCGTCGAGTCCGGCCTCGCCACCGGCGCCGGAGCCGGAGCGCTGCAGCTCAACGAGCCGGGCCCGCTGCTCACGTACGCGTCCCTCCCCTCCGACGGCGACCTCGAGCGCGCGGTCCGGGTCATGAACGAGACCGTGCTCGACGTGCACGACGACCCCGTGACCGACGAGGAGGTGGAACGCGCCCGCGCCTCGCTCCTCAACGGTATCAACCGCTCCTTCAACTCCTCCGCCTCGATCGCGCTCCAGCTCTCGGAGTGGGCCGCCCGGGGCGACTGGCGACTCTTCTTCCTGCACCGCGACCGCATCGAGTCCGTCACGCCGGAGGATGTGAACCGGGTGGCGCGCGCTTACCTGAAGCCGTCCAACCGGACCGTCGGACGCTTCATCCCGACCGAGACGCCCGATCGGGCCGAGATTCCGGAGAAGCCCGACGTGGCCGCGATGGTCGCGGGCTACACGGGCCGGGAGGCGGTCGCTCAGGGCGAGGCGTTCGATCCTTCGCCGGCCAACGTCGACGCGCGCACGACCACGTACACGCTCCCGAACGGGATGGAGGTCGCCCTCCTGCCCAAGCGGACGCGCGGCGAGGAGGCACACATCCGGCTTCGCCTGCACTTCGGGGACGAGGAGTCACTGATGGGGCGCGGGACGGCCGGTGGGATGGCGGGCGCCATGCTGATGCGCGGCACCGAGCTCCGCACACGGCAGGAGATCCAGGACGAGCTCGATCGGCTGCAGGCCTCAGGCGGCCTGGGCGGCGGTCCGACGCTCGCGAACGGCCAGTTCCAGACGGTCCGCGCCCAGGTTCCCGCGGTGATCCGCCTGATGGGCGAGATCGCGCGTCGGCCGGCCTTCCCGGCGTCGGAGTTCGAGATCATCCGTGAGCAGCAGATCGCATCACTCGAGCAGTCGAGCACCGACCCGCAGGCCGTGGCTCAGATCGAGCTTCAACGCATCACGGAGCCCCGTCCCGAAGGTCACCCCGACTACACGGAGACATTCGACGAAGCGGTCGCAGCGCTCCGCTCGGTGACGCTCGACGACGCCCGAGCCTTCTACGAGGAGTTCTGGGGGCCGCAGAACGGGAACCTCGTTCTCGTCGGTGACTTCGACGAAGCCGAGGCACGGGCGGCGATCGAGGAGGCGTTCGGCGACTGGGAGAGCCCGCACGCCTTCGAGCGGATCGCCACGCCGTTCCAGGACGTCGAGGCGCGGAACGTGGAGATCGAGACGCCGGACAAGGCGAACGCGATCCTCTGGGCGCGGCAGAATCTGGAGTTGCGCGACACCGACCCGGACTACGAGGCGCTCCTCTTGGCGGGTGAGATGATCGGAGGGGGCGTGCTGAACTCGCGGCTCTCCCGCCGGATCCGGGATCAGGACGGCTTGAGCTACGGAGTTCAGGCGATCATCCAGGGTCACCCGGTCGACCCGGCCGGGCAGTTCCTGGCGGTCGCCATCTTCGCACCCGAGAACGTGGATCGGGTCGAGGTCGCACTCCTCGAGGAGCTCCAGAAGGTGCTCGACGAGGGCTTCACGCAGGAGGAGCTCGACGGCGCCCGGCAGGGCTGGCTGGAGGGCCGGCAGCTCAACCGTGCCCAGGACGGCAGCCTGGCCGGGGCGATCTCGCAGAATCTCTACTTCGACCGGACCTTCCGCTTCGCGCGGGAGACGGAAGACCGGGTCCGCGAGCTCACACTCGAGGAGGTCAACCAGGCGATCCGCGACCGGCTCGACCTCTCGAAGCTGACGATCGTCAAGGCGGGCGACCTCACCGCCGGGCGGGCGACGATCGGGTGATCGGAGGCGAGGAGGCCGCGCGGCTCCGGGCGGCGGCTCCTGCCCACGTCCCCTCGCTGCTCGTCCCCGCGGGAGCGCTCGCACGTGCCGCGGTCGGGGGCACGGCGGGGGCGCTCGCCCAGGGGGAGCAGGCAGACGTCCACCT
>JANQME010000287.1 GCA_028280205.1 Longimicrobiales bacterium | reverse complement strand
CCCCCACGCCGAAGCCCGCGGTCCCGGCGGCGGCGCGGGACGCCGGGCCGACGACCGCCACGCGGAACGGGTGCTCGGTCACGCGCCCCGCCGGGATCTCGCCGGCCCGTTTCGCCAGGAGCTCGCCCGCCCGGTCGGCCACGGCCCACACGGCCCGGGCGCTGGTGAAGACGATCCAGTCGAAGGTGGGCAGCTCCGCGCACGCCCGCTCCAGCGGAGCCGGATCCGCGGGCGGACCGATCTCGACGGTGGGTAGGAGGAGGACCTCGGCGCCCAGGCCGCGCAGCCGTCGCGCGAGCGGACCGTCCGGCTCCTCGGCACGGGTCACCACGACCGTCCGGCCCTCCAGCTCATCGGTCATGCGCGGCGGCCGGCCCGAGGAGCTCGGCGAGCAGCTCGGCGGCGGAGTCCTCGACCAGCCGGCGTCCCACCGCTCGGCCGAGCGCGGCGGCCTCCTCCGTGGGCCCGGATGCACGCTCGGCGGCGTGGGAGGCTCCGTCCAGGGAAAGGACCTCTCCGAACACCTCGACCGTGCCTTCCCCAAGCCGCGCGAGGCCCCCGACCGGAGCACCGCATCCCACCCCGAGCGCTCCGAGGAGCGCCCGCTCCGCGCGGGTCGCGGTCGCCGTCTCCTCGTGGTCCAGCGCCGCGACCCAGGGCGCGCCGAGATCGGCCTCGCGGACCTCGATCGCGACGATCCCCTGGCAGAGCGCCGGGGTCATCACGTCGGGTTCCAGCGGGACGCCCCCCGGAGGCTTCAGCCCGAGCCGGTTGAGTCCGGCCGCGGCGAGCACGATCGCGTCGAAGGCGCCTTCCTCCAGACGCTTCAGGCGGGTCGGGACGTTCCCCTTGAGCGGCACGACCTCGAGGTCGGGTCGACTGCGGAGCAGCGCGGCCACCCGGCGCGTGGAGCCCGTGCCCACGCGGGCACCCCGGGCCAGTCCGTCGACGGGGACGGGGTCGCCCGCCGAGACGAGCACGTCGCGGGGGTCCTCCCGTGGGCGCACCGCGCCGATCTCGAGACCCTCGGGGAGCTTCGCCGGCAGGTCCTTGAGGCTGTGCACCGCCAGATCGATCTCTCCGTCCCGCAGCGCCTCCTCGATCTCGCGGGTCCAGAGCGCCTTGCCGATGTCGCGTGGGTCCCTCGGAATCTCGCGGCGATCCCCGGTCGTGGTGATGGTCACGATCTCGGACGGGAAGCCGGCGCGCTCGAGGCAGCTCGCGACCTCACGGGCCTGCGTGAGCGCCAGCTCCGATCCTCTCGTTCCGATTCTCAGACCGACCGACCCTTGCTTCGGGGATCGCGCACCGCGTCGTTACGGAACGAAACGGGCCGTCGGAAGGGGTCGACGGCCCGGTAGGCTATCCGTCAGCGAGGTTGACCGTCAAGTGAACTCGACACCCGGACAAGGTCTCGCCGAGCGCCTGGGATCGGAGACCCGCGACCTCCACCGGGCGGCGGAGCGGAGGCCGGCGATGGCGGCCCTTCTCAGGGGCTCTCTCCCCCTCGAGCGCTACGTGATTCTCGGGCGCGGTCTGCATGCGGTCTACGAGGGTCTGGAGGAGGCGCTGCAGCGCTGCCGTGCGCACCCGCTCGCGGCCTGGCTCGACCGCCCGGAGCTGGCGCGGGCCGGCCACATCGACCGAGACCTCCGCTCACTGCACGGACCGGCCTGGCGGGACGAGGTGGCGCTCCTCGGGGCCGGAGCCGAATACGCCGCGGCCGTTCACCGCCTCGCGTCCGACGATCCGCACGGGGTGATCGCGCACGCGTGGGTCCGCTACATGGGCGACGTGAGCGGCGGCCAGACGCTCGCACGGCTGGTGCGGACGCACTACGGGCTGGAGGGCACGGAGGGGACGGCTGCGTACGACTTCGCCGAGCTCGGTCCGATCGACGCCTTCAAGGCGGAGTTCCGTGACCGACTCGACGCGCTACCCCCCGGAGTCGCCGACGCAATGACGGAAGAGGCGCGAAGGGGCTTTCACCTCTCGATCGCGCTGATGGACGCGGTGCTTCCCGCGACCGACCCCGTCTGACGGGCCGTCCCACCCGGGGCCCTGCATGCACCCGGGGCCCAGCGGTCGCCCAGGTCTAGCGGCCGCCGTGCCGCCCCTCGAGCCGTTCGAGCAGATCCGAAGCCCGCGTCAACGAGACCTCGATCGAACGAAGGGTGTCGGGGATCGACTCCACGTCGAGGCCCGCCACGGCTTCCAATGCCGCGAAGCTGGCGTTGTCCAGGACGCGGTCGAAGAGCCGGCTCCCGTCCTCGTCCGCCTTGTCGCGGAGAGGGCGAAAGTGGGCTCGCCGTTCGGCGACGGCCTGCCGGAAGCGCAGCCGGGCGCTCTCGACCTCCTGCCGACCGCTCAGGTCGATGAAGAGGAAGACCGTTCCGATGCGCTCATCCACGCGATCGAAGATCGGATCGGCGCGCAGCAGGACCGGCCGCGGCGGGGCGTCCGGTGGTCGGAGCTCGACCTTGCCCCTCCACGCCTTCGGGGTGAGCGGACCCGACTCGACGAGGTCCCGGAGGCCGGGGACGTCGCCGAACATCCGCCCGAGCTCCTCGGTCGACTCCACCTCCGCTCCGTCGACGAGCGACCGGAACGCCTCGTTCGCGACCACCCGCCCTCCGGTTCCGTCGGCGATGAAGAGCGGCGCGACCGCGCCGTCCAGGTGTCGGATCGCCTGCGCGATCCGCTGGTTGGCCATGAGCAGGTGCACCGAGCGGAACTGCAGCACGACGTCCGCGATCGACTCGCCGATCGCTCGGCCCACGGCCTGGTTGGCGCGGGACCAGGGTGCGCTCGTGCGCTCCACGAGCTGGTGCCAGGCGGCGAACGAGCGACGGGGAGACAGCTCGAGCGGGTCGTTGCCCACGGCCGTCGACTTCCGTGGGTCACCTCCCCAGGTGATCATCCGGACCTGCTCCGGGCGGAACCAGAGCATCATCTCTCCGGGGGTCCGCGAGATCCGGGCCGCCAGCACCCCGGAGGCGTTCCCGGCCAGGTGCTCGAAGCGCGACTCCCGAGCCAGACGGTGTGTGGCGAATACGGTCCCGAAGTCCTGTTGCTCGAGCCAGTGCACGATCTCGCGGATGTCCGGAGTCGAGGGCACGTCGCCCATCGCGTGGACGCTGCCGTCGTGGACCAGGGCGGCCCCGCCCGCGTCGAGGCACTGCAGGAGCGTCTCGTCCCGGTCGGTCAGCGCGTTGACCCACTCTCCGGTCCGACCGATGCTCTCGACCAGCCGCTGCTCGAAGCGCCGTACCAGGAACTCGATGGACGCCTGAGCCGCGCTCTCGATCGCGACGATCCGGGTGCTCGCCACCTCCGCGACCAGTTCGCACGCCGCGCGCACGGTGGGGCTGGGCAGCTTGGGTGAGTAGTGGTGACAGGCGATCAGTCCCCACAGCTCTCCTTCCACCACCAGCGAGGCCACCAGCGTCGCGGACACCCCCATGTTGCGCAGATACTGGAGGTGGATCGGCGACATGCTGCGGAGCTGCGAGAGCGAGAGGTCGAGAGCCTCGGGGTTGATCGGCTCGTCCCCGACGATCGGGATCGGCTCGTAGTCGACGTCGACCAGGGTCCGCGTGCGGTTGCGCAGGTAAAGCGCACGCGCGATGCGGGGGATGTCGGTGGCGGGGTAGTGGTTGCCCAGAAAGGACTCGAGGTCGTCGCGCTTGCGCTCCGCCACCACGGCGCCGTGGCCGTCTTCGTCGAAGCGGTAGACCATGACGCGATCGTACCCGCTCAACTCGCGAATCAGCGCCGCCGTTTCGTCGAAGAGGGGCTCGAGCGCGGAGAGACCCATGAGGTCGTCGATGCGCGTCGCCATGAGCCGCCGGTCCACGGCGTCACCGCCGGGCTTCTCCACCTCCAGCACGAGATGGCCGTCCGGGGAGAGGTGAGCGTGCGCGAGCAGATTCGTCTGACCGGCCACGTCGAACGGGACCGCGTGGGGGAGCCGCCGGAGCGAAGCCGGGTCCGTCGCGTGCAGCGCCGCGGGGGTGGACGGGGAGAGCGAGGCGAGCGGTGCGCCGCTCACGGCGTCGAGCGGAAGACCCAGGAACGCCTCCGTGTTCGCGCTGGCCCAGCGGACGGTGTGCTCGTCGCCCTCCAGCACGAGCAGGGCGCCGTGCGGCTGGATCGATCCCGCGAGATGGATCTGCTCCCGCTCGCAGTTCGTGAGGTCGGCCGTGCCGAACGTCGTACCGCCGGCGATGTCGAAGCTGAAGTCTTCCTCTGCCATGGTGCTGCCTCGGGAAGTGCGGGAGCGGCCAGACCGCCCCTGCCGAGAATTCACCCCAGATCCCGAACCACGATCCCGGCGACTGCCCCCTCCCCCGGAGCCGCCGTCACGGCGGACAACCCGACTTCCACCTCGCGCCCCAGGTCGCCGATCAGGCCGGAGCGCAGAGATCGTACGGTGCCGTGGGCCTCCAGCGCCATATGGACGGCGTCCCAGTCGGCACCGACTCTGTGGAACCAGTCGCCGAGCTCGCGACCCACGAGCCCGAGCCGGGGTGCCTGCACCAGCTCGGCGAAGCCCCGGTTGGCCCACAGCACCCGTCCGGTTGGGTCGACCATGACGAAGCCGTCGGGAAGGCTCTCCAGGAGCGCGGCGAGTTCCGCCGAGGGCGGCTCGGGCGAGGACAGCTCGTCGTCCTCGACCGGCGTGAGGCGCACGACCACCGACACGCCGCTCTCCTGGCGAGCCATCGACGCGCGCACGAGCACATGCGAGGGTCCCGGCCCGACGGACACGCGGATCGGGGCGGCGCCACCGGCCACCACCATGCGCACGTACCGCCTGAGCCGGGTCCGATCCGTCGGGTCGACGTCCGCCAGCAGGCTCCGGCCGATGAGGCTGCTGACGCGGCCCGCTTCGGCGAGCCCGAGCATGCGTAGCGCGGAAGGATTGGCGTCCAGGATGACGAGGTCGTCCGGAGCGACGACGAGCCCGGCCTCGGGAGCGTCCCGGAAGATCATCCGATAGCGGGTCTCGACCTGGCGCAGCTTCCAGTAGTCCCGCTCGAGAGTCTGCTGCACCTCCATGAAGCGCCGGTGCAGCTCCTCGGCGGGCCGCAGGTCACGTCCGACGAGGATCGTGCCCGCGCCGCTCCGGTGGATGGCTGCGTACTCGACCGCGCACGACGAGCCGTCGGGGAGGGTCTGCTGGATCTCGCGGAAGCCGGTGACTCCGTGATCGCTCGCTTCGGCGAGGAGCTGAAGCGCCTTCGCGCGGGTCTCGTTCGAAACGGTGTCGATCCAGTCGACGCCGTCCCACTCATCGACCCCCTCCACGAGACGCGGCGAGAACGCACGACCGAATCGCGCGACCCGGATCGTCCCCCTCTCGTCCAGCTCGATCGCGATGTCGCCTCCGAAGCGTGATGCTTCAGGCGGCCTGATCAAGAGTGCTACGCCCTCCCTGCGTCCAGCACGTCCAGCGTGCCGGCCACGTCATCGACCATCCCATCCGCCCCCACTCGCTCGGCGAGCGCTTCGCTCGCCGAGCGTCCCACGAGCAACACCGGAAGGTGCTGCCGACCCGAACCCGCACGCAACGCTTCGATCATCTTCGCGAGGCCCTGCGTCTCGCCCTCGCGGGTCACCGAGATCGTGACCAGATCGAAGCCCGCCGCCGCACGTGGGTCGACGTCCCGATTGCCTCGGATGTCGAGCAGCGCATCGCACCCCTCGAGCTCCAGCAGCCGGCAGCCGATCACCGCGCCCAGCACGTGCTGTTCCCCCGGGAGTGTGGTCACGAGCACCCGGCCCGGCTCCGTGTCCGCCACGTGTTGGGACGTAAGCCCGAAGTCGTGCACGGCGCGCTGCAGCTTTCCGCTCCCCAGCGTCACATCGAGGAAGGACACTTCGTCGTCGTGCCACAGGCGTCCCATCTCGTAGGCGACCCAGGGCACGAGGTCGGAGAGCACGAAGGCGGCGGAAGGCCCGTCGGGGGCTGCGTCGCTGAGGACGTCGAGAATCGTCTCTTTCCCACGGTCGAGCGCGGCGTCGAGGAGCCGCTTCCGCAGCTCTGGACGCGTCTGCGCCTCGGCCGACTTCGGGGTGGTGGACAGTGGACGCCCGTCGTGCGCCGTCGCTGTCTCGGCCTTGACCCCGTTGCTCTTCTGATTCAGGGTGGACCCCACATTGATTGGGTCACGGGGGCCTAGCATGGGTGCCCGAAGCCATCCGCGCAATACAACCTCCCGGGGGTGCCCGACGAGATGGCCCTCAGCTTCACGGTGGACCGGGTCGAGCACAGTCCCGAGCGCAGCGAAATCCTCCTCACCGGTACCGTCCCGGACGGGGTTCTCGTGACCGGGATGCGTGCCCGTTCCGTGGCGGACGACGGAGCCACCTTCCAGGGAGTCGTGGTCGAGATCGAGCACTTCGCGCGCGAGTCCCGCTTCGAAGGCACCCGCCTCACGTTCGTGTACGACGACCCCACGGAGGCGGAACGCCTGCTCGGAATCGAGTGGCAGGGCGTCGAGCTTACGCTCGAGCTCTCCTGAGCCGCATGCAGCCCTTTCCGTTTTCCGCGATCGTCGGTCAGGACGAGATGTTGCGTGCCCTCCTCGTCGCCGCCGTGGACGCCGGGATCGGCGGGGTCCTCGTGCTGGGCCATCGGGGGACGGGCAAGTCGACGGCTGTCCGCGCGCTTCCGGGCATCCTCCCTCGGGTCGAGGTCGTGCCCGAGTGTCCATACAACTGTCCGCCCGGACAGCCCGCCGAAATCTGCGAGATGTGCCGTGGGACCGAGCGGACGAAGCGGGCCCCCGTTCCGGTGGTGGATCTTCCGCTCGGCACGACGGAGGACCGGCTCGTCGGGACGCTCGACATCGAACGCGCGCTGGCGTCCGGTCGTCGGGTCTTCGAGCCCGGTCTGCTGGCCAAGGCGCACCGAGGCTTCCTCTACGTGGACGAAGTCAATCTGCTCGACGACCACCTCGTCGACCTCCTTCTCGACGTCGCGGCGTCCGGGGAGAACATCGTCGAGCGCGACGGCGTGTCGGTGCGACACCCGGCCGCCTTCGTCCTCGTGGGCAGCGGCAACCCGGAGGAGGGCGACCTGCGCCCCCAGCTCCTGGACCGCTTCGGCCTCTCGGTCGAGGTCGTCACTCCCACCGATCTCGCGGTCCGCATGGAGGTCGTGGAGCGCCGGGACCTCTTCGAGCGGGATCGGGCGACGTTCCGGCGCCGCTGGGCCGGGGCCGACGGCAAGCTGCGCAAGCGCATCGAAAAAGCGCGTAAGCTCCGCGACGACGTGGAGCTCCCGCGGGACGTCATGGAGACGGCGGCGCGTCTCTGTGTGGAGCTCGGCGTGGACGGCCTGAGGGGCGAGTTGACGCTGACGCGGGCCGCCCGGGCGCTCGCCGCCCCCGACGGACGAACGCGCGCCACGCTCGACGACCTGGAGCTGCTTGCGCCTTCGGTGCTCCGGCACCGCCTCCGCCGCGATCCTCTCGACGAGTCGGGCTCGACAGTGCGGATCGAGCGAGCCCTGGAGCGGGTGCGTTCCGACGATGCCTGACGCGGGCGGTCCGCGCTCCGCCGGGGGACCCGCCGCCTCGCTCGCGGAGTGGGCGGCCGCGCTCCTCGCCCTCGATCCGGCGGGGTGCGGTGGCGTCTTCCTGCGCGGGCCCAGCGGACCCGAGACGGACGCGTGGCGTGCGCTTGCGCGCCGGCTCGCCGAGCCCGCGGAGTGGCGGCCGATCGGGCCGTCGGTCGAGGTCGAGCATCTTACGGGCGGTCTCGACATCGAGGCGACCCTCGCCGCCGGGGCGCCCCGACGGCGGCCGGGCATCCTCGATCGTCCGTCCGGCTCCGTCCTGGAGGTGCGCTGGCCGGCGTTTCTCGACCCTGCGTGCGCCGCGGCGCTCGTGCGCGCCCGAAACCGCTTCGGCATCGTGGCCTTCCAGCCCGTCCTGCCGGACGACGAGCCCGAGGTATGGGGCGGCCTCATCGAGCCGCTCTCCATGTGGGTCGTGCTGGCGGGGCGCTGGCAGCCCAGCGCGGACCCTGCGGCGTTGATCGCGGCCGTTCGGGCCGCCCGCGGCGCACCGACGCCCGGCTTCCAGCGGGATCTCGTGCACGCCACCGTGCAGGCCGTGCACCGACTCGGCCTCCCGGACGACCGGTCGGCCACAGCGGTCGTCCGGCTCGCCCGCGGAGTAGCCGCGCTTCGAGGGGCCCATGAGGTCGATCCCCGCGACGTGGAGGTGGCTCTGGCGCTCGTCGCCCTTCCGAGGACCGGGGCTCCGGCCGCGGAGTCGCCTCCCGAGGACGCCTCGGCCGGCCCTCCACCCGAGTCCGCCGCGACTCCGCCGGAGGAAGACCGGACGCCGTCCGCTTCGGACGACCCCTCCGACACGCACGACCGTGGCGCGGAGCCGGCGGAGGGTGGCGGCGAGCGGCTGGTCGCCGCCGCGGAGGCCAGGTTGCCTCCGGACGTGCTGGCCACCCTCGTTCCCACGGGACGCGGCCCGCGGGCCGCAACGTCGAGCTCCCGCTCGCGTGCGCGTCGGCCGTCGGGGGGAGGGAGCGGACGTGGCCGCACCCTGCGCGCACGCAGAGGACGACCCGGCCGAGGTCGCCGGCTGCACCTCCTCGAGACCCTTCGGGCGGCGGCACCGCACCAGTCCGAGCGCGCGCCGGGGGAGCCGCTCGTCGTGCGCCCCGACCACCTGCGCGTGCGGGTGGTGGAGCGGCGTCACCCCACGACCGTCGTCTTCGCCCTGGATGCGTCGGGCTCCCAGGCCGTTGCGCGTCTGGGCGAGGTGAAGGGCGCGGTGGAGCGACTCCTCACCGAGAGCTACCGTCGCCGCGACCACGTGGCGCTGGTGGTGTTCCGTGGCGAAGGCGCCGAGCTCGTTCTCCCGCCGACCCGATCCCTGACCCGCGTGCGGCGCGTTCTGGCGGAGCTGCCGGGTGGGGGAGGGACGCCGCTCGCGCATGGGCTGTCCGCTGCGG
>JANQME010000274.1 GCA_028280205.1 Longimicrobiales bacterium | reverse complement strand
CCGGGCCGGGTCGCAGCTCGCCGGCCAGCTCGAGCCGGTCGAGGTAGCGCTCCTCGACGATGAGCGCGGTCTCGGCCGCGGTGTCGAGCACGGCGAGGAAGTCCTCGCCGCCGAGCTCGATCGGGATGCGCGGCGTGCCGCCCGGACCGGGGGAGTACTCGATCACGCCCGCGTCGGACTTCGGCTCCGGCAACCACTCCCTCGTCAGGTGCAGCGTGCGACCGCGGAAGTCGAGCGTCCCGACGAGGTCGCGGAAGACGTTCAGGCCCATCGCCCCGTCGTGGTCCGTCTGGTCGAAGAACGGGAAGACCCCGGCGGCCAGGTCCTCGAAGTGCGTGTCCCCCACGCGCATCGACGGCACGACGACGAGCTCGCCGCCCTGACCGCTGCCGTCCTCGAAGCGTCCGAGGGACTCGAGGCCCGCGCGCTCGCGCGTGCTCTCCGAGACGGCGAAGACGTTGCCCGCCCACTCCACGATGAAGTGGAAGGGCCCCGCGTCGCCCAGCCAGACCTCCACGGTCGGCAGCGCCATCTCCGGCAGGAGCGGCACGGTCGTGCCCGCCTCGGGGACGCGCACGCGTCCCGGCGGCGCCATGAGCCCCTCCTCGTCGTCCTGAGCGGCGGCGAGCAGCGAGGGTACGGCGGTCAGGGCGAGGGGAACGAGCAGCACGCGAAGACGGAACATGGACTCTCCTGGTCGGGGATGGGTCCGAGATACGCCTCCGACGGAAGGTCCGCGAGTCCTTTCTGGAATATCGAACTCAGTTACAGAAAGATCGGAGCCATGCCCGCTCCCCCGCCGCTCGTCCTCCGTCGCCCGGACCAGGTCCGGGCCGTGTCCAGCCCCGTCGCCCACCGCATCGTGTCGGTCATGGAGCGGCTCCGACGCGCGACCGTCGCGGAACTGGCCGACCGCACCGGCATCGAGGCCGGCTCCCTCTACTACCACGTACGCAAGATGAAGGCCGTGGGCGTCCTGATCGAGCACGAGCGCCGCTCCACCGGCGGCCGCGACGAGGTCGTCTACGAGCTCCCCGGCCGCGAGGTCGTGTTCGACCCCGACGCCGTCGGGCCCGTCTTCCTGCGCGAGCTGGCCCGGTCGGTCCGCACGCGCCTGCGCTGGGTCGAGCGCGTCTTCACCGCGAGCCTCGAGACGCGCAAGAAGCGCCGCTCCGCCCGCAACTCCCCGCCGGACCCCACGCTGCACCAGCACCACGCCCGGCTGTCCCCGACCGATCGCAAGGAGCTCTACCGCCGCATCGAGGAGCTCGAGCAGTTCCTCGTGGACCGGGACGATCCCGAACGCCGCGACTTCACGAACGTCACCGTGGTCGTCCTTCCCGAAGCGGATGCGAGCTGACGACGAAGGCGGAGCTGGACAGCGCCGACTCGGGACCGTGCACTAGAGCAGCCGGGGAATTGGCGGAACTGGTAGACGCATCGGACTTAAAATCCGAAGCCCCTCGCGGGCGTCCGGGTTCGACTCCCGGATTCCCCACCTGCGTCAGGAGTCGGTCGCGACGAGGCTCACGTCGTCCACGCGCCAGCCGAGGGCCGGGCCGGTCGGCAGGAAGGTCTCGAACTCGAAGACCAGCTGGATCTGCTCGCCGCCCCAGGTCGGACTGATCGCGAACTCCACCGTCTCCGGCTGCCCGTCGGCGGTGAAGTCCGCGGTCGAGCCCAGGATCTCCTCGGCCGGTGCCCCGGCGGCGCGCTCGATCCGCACGCCGATCAAGGAGAACGGGTTGTCGTCCAGCTCGAGCGTGCTGGTGAAACGCACGCGGTACGGCGGCGCCCCCGTGACGAGCACGGGCGGCGAGATCAGGAGCGACTCCGCGATCAGGACCGACTCGTAGCCGCAGGTCA
>JANQME010000270.1 GCA_028280205.1 Longimicrobiales bacterium | reverse complement strand
GCCATCGACGTCGGGCGTCGGCACGCGCCTCCGACCACCCCCGACCTGAAGTCGTAAACTGTTTTTCCACAAAGCTTTATACCCAACACACCGAATCGTGCACCGAATCGGAGCACGACGGGATCGTGACCGGTGTGTTGCACGCGCGCTACAGCTTCTTGGGGCTGAGTGCCACAGGGCGCTCGGGCGCCCGGCGCGCAAGGTTCTTCTGCGCACGAGCGCGGAAGGCTACCGTACCGGAAGAAAAACCCGAGGACCGAAGCTGCCCCACGGAACGATGCCCTACTACGAGTACCACTGCGCGACCAACGGGCGGACGCTGGAGGTCCGGCACGCCATGTCGGAGTCCCTTTCGACGTGGGCCGAGGTGTCCGGTCGAGCCGGTGTCGAGCCCGGAGACACGCCCGCCGACGCCCCGGTGGAGCGCCTGATGAGCACGCCCGTGCCGACCCGAGGACGTGCGCCCGACGCCGGCTTCGAGGGGTGCGGTACCGGCTGCGCCTGCGTGCGCCCGACGCCGGCTTCGAGGGGTGCGGTACCGGCTGCGCCTGCGTGCCGCAGCCGTAGACGCGACGAGCAGCTTCGACGTCGTCGTTCTCGGTGGAGGGCCCGCCGGGAGCGCGACGGCCGCCCTCCTCGCACGACGGAGCCACCGGGTCGCGCTGGTCACGCTCGACCGACCATCTGCAGGCGAGCTCGCCGAGTCCGTCCCACCGTCCGCGTGGCGTATCCTCGAGGAGCTGGGCTTCTCCGAGGCCATTCGTGCGGCCGGCCACCCGGCGAACCGGGGAAACACGGTCTGGTGGGCCCGGCGCGAGGCGAGGAGGGAGGTGTTTTCCGCGGAGCGGATCGGGGTGCACGCCGAGCGGGGGCGACTCGAGCGAAGTCTGCGGCCCGCCGTCGAAGCTCGGGGCGCCACGCTGTTCGAGGGCGTCCGGGCGCGGTCGGCCGAGCGGTCGGCCGGCGGGTGGACCGTCTTCTGTGAGCCCGCACGCGGTACGCCCTTCGAGCTACGGGCCTCCTGGCTCGTGGACGCCACCGGCCGCCACGGCCTGATGGCTCGAAGCCTCCGCGTGCCCGACCGCAGAACCACGACGGTCGCCCTCACACGCCGCTGGCGTCGCCGAACCGGCTGGCCGGAGCGGCTGTCGGGACACACACTGGTCGAGAGCTGCGATCGGGCGTGGGCATGGTCGGTCCCGACGGCCGCGGCCGAGCGAGCGTTCACGGTGATGGTCGACGGGCGAGACACCGCCCTCGACGACACCGACCTCGACCGGATGCTCGATCGTGAGCTGTCCCATGCCCGCCATCTGAGCGAGCAGTTGAGGGGCGCCGAGCCCGTCGGCCCCGCCTGGGCCTGCCCGGCGTCGCTCTACACCGCCGAGCGCTTCGCTGCGCCCGGGCTCCTCCTGGCCGGCGACGCCGGCTCGTTCATCGACCCCCTCTCCTCGTTCGGCGTCAAGAAGGCCCTCTCGTCGGGATGGCTCGCGGGCATCGCGGTACATACGGCGCTCACCGAGCCCGAGATGGAGGACGTTGCGCTCGAGTACTTCGATGCACGGGAGCGTGCGGTATACCACAGCAGTCGCGCGGCCTCGGCGGACTTCTTCCGCGAGGCCGCCGAGGCTCACGGCACCCCGTACTGGACCCGACGGGCCGAAGCGGCTCACCAGGCCGCCACCCCGGAGAGTGTCGAGCCGCAGGCGCCCGCCGATCCGCTCGAGCCGCCCCTGCCCCCCTCCGAGGTGCAGGCAGCCTTCGACGAGATCCGCGGCCGAGAGCGGCTGCGGGCCCGCCGCGGTTCGACGGTGCACCCGGTGGAGCGGCCCGCCATCGAGGGGGACCGGCTGATCCTGCGGCCGCACCTGGCGAGCGGGCGGGTGCCGGAGGGTGTCCGCTACGTGCGGGAGGTCGACCTCTGGACGCTCGTGGAGGTCGTGCCGATGCATCCGGACGTTCCGGACGGATGGGCCGCCTACAACCGTGTCGCACCGCCGGTCACGCTTCCCGACTACCTGACCGCGCTGGCCACGGCCTTCGCCGCCGGTCTGCTGGAACACGACCACGACGGCCGGGACCAAGACGGCGCGCGCGACGGGTCGGACGGAGCACGCTCTGGCGGATCGCCTCCGGGAGATGCAGGATGAGGCCGTTCGGTCATATACCCATCCTCACGGACCCGGAATGCCGCTTTCCGTCCGACGCTCCTCGACCGTCGCGGCCGCCTCCCTCGTGGGTGTTCTTCTCGCGTGGAGCCCCGGCACCGAGTCCCGGGTCGAGCGGTCGGACGCGCGTCGAGCCGACGGCTTCCCGATCACGAACGCCACGGTTGTCGACCGGTGCTCGCGCTGCCACGTCGTCGATGACGCCGGCCGGATGTCGCGCATCTCGTACCTGAGAAAGACCCCCGAGGGTTGGCAGACGTCGATCCGACGAATGATGGCGCTGCACGGCGTTCGCCTGAATCAGGCGGATGCCCGGGAGATCGTCCGTTACCTGGCGAACGAGCAGGGCCTCGCCCCCGACGAGCTGCGTCCGGGTGCCTTCGAGGTGGAGCGCCGCGTGATCGACCACGACTGGGACGGCGACTCGGACGTGGAGTTCACCTGCATCCAGTGCCATTCGATGGGGCGTGTCATGACGCAGCGGCGGACGAAAGAGGAGTGGGGCCTTCTCCTCGCAACGCACCGCGCGCTCTACCCCCTCGTGGACTTCCAGGCGTTCCGCTACGGGGGCCCCGCGTCCGAACAGGACGACCCACGTCATCCCATGGAGCGCGCCGTGGCGCACCTCGCGGAGGTGTACCCGCTGGAGACGCCGGCGTGGTCGGCGTGGTCCGCCACGAAGCGATCGCCGAGGCTCGCGGGCACGTGGGCGCTCAGCGGGTACGAGGTGGGGAGCGGTCCGGTCTACGGCACGGTGACGATCACCGCCGACCCGACCGACCCCGACCGCTTCACGACCTCGACGTCGTGGGTCCGGGCCGAGACCGGAGAGCGCGCCGAGCGCTCGGGCGAGGCGACGATCTACACCGGGTACCAGTGGCGCGGCCGCTCGAATCCGGGCGGGTCCGACGAGCTTCGTGAGGTCATGTTCGTCGAGCGGGACCGGCAGATGATGTCGGGCCGATGGTTCCGGGGCGACTACGACGAGATCGGCCCGGACGTGACGCTGCGCCGCGGCGGGACGGTCGCCGGCGTCTATCCACACGCGCTGCGCGCCGGCGACCCGGTCGAGGTCGAGATCTGGGGGATCGGGCTCACCGAGGCGTCGGAGCTCGACTTCGGAGCAGGCATCACGGTCTCGTCGGTCGAGCCCGCCGGAGGCTCCCTGTCCGCCGGGAGCTCCCTGCGCGTCCGCCTGGACGTGGACGCCGCGGCCGCGCCCGGTCGTCGGGACCTGTTCGCGGGCGGCGCGCTCCTGGAGGGCGCCGTGGTCGTGCACGACGGGGTCGACCGCATCGAGGTCACACCGGCTACCGGGATGGCCCGCACGGGCGGGGCGCGTTTTCCCAAGGGGTACCAGCGCTTCGACGCCATCGGGTGGGACGACGGCCCGGACGGCGAGTCGGGCACGGACGACGACTTGGAGCTGGGACGCGCCGGAGGCTTCGTGGAGCTGGAACACCTACGGCACCGCGTGTGGCGGTCCCGAAGGTGTGCCGATGCTCTCGAT
>JANQME010000256.1 GCA_028280205.1 Longimicrobiales bacterium | reverse complement strand
CGGGGCGGGTGGGAGCAGGAGTGGCCTGGGTTGGGCCGCGCTCGCCGGAGCGGCCGGCGCGCTCGTCGTCGCCGCCCGGCCGTGGACGGGACTCACCGTGGGAGCCGTTCTCGTACTCGGGCCGTGGCTGACGGCGCTCGGGGGCGAGCGCCTCCCGGGAGGCGGGATCGCCCGACGTGTCGCCGCCGCGGTGGCCGGCGGGATGCCGTTCGGCGTGCTCTTCCTGGCCTACCACCAGGCGGTTTTCGGCGCTCCGACCCGACTCGGTTACAGCGAGGCGTTCGGTGCGGGGCACGGCATCGGCTTCCACGTGGATCCGTGGGGCTACGAGTACTCACTGCGCAGCGCGCTCGGCACGACGTCGGGCGACCTGGCGCTGCTCGGCTTCCAGATCTGGGAATCACCGCTCTCGCCCCTCCTCGTCGTCGCACTCTGGCTGGTGCTGCGGCCACATGCGGCCGGGTCGCCTCTCGTGCGCTTCGTGCTCGCGTGGGCGCTCGTCTCGATCCCGGCCAACTTCGTCTACTGGTTCCACGCGCCGAGGATGTACGTCGAGTCCGTCCCCGCGTGGCTGCTGCTCGCGGTGCTCGCGATCGTCGATCTGGCAGGGGAGGGAGGGAGGTCCGTCATCCGGAAGGGGGTACAGAGGCCCCGGACGGACGCGGAGGTCGCGCCGGGAGATGGGGCTGTGCGCGGAGATCGAGCCGCACTCGGGGCGGGCGGCCTCGTCCCCGGGCTCCGCGCCGTGGTGCCGTGGGTCGCTCTTCTCGGTCTGCTCGCACCGATGTGGTTCCTGGGCTCGCGCATCTCCGCGCTAGACTGGAACGACGCGGCCCTCGCCCGCATCGAGCAGCCCGACGGCCTGCCCGAGGAGCCGAGCCTGGTCTTCGTGCATACGAACTGGTGGGACCGGATCGGTCGGCTCCTCGAGGCCGAGGGCATGACCAGCGACTCGACGGAGATCCTGCTCCGCCTGCGCGACCCGTGCGAGCTCTGGACGTACGCCGGCGCGCGCCGCCGCGCGCGCCGCTCGGGCACGCCGGTGCCCGACCCGATCCCCCTCGTGCACGCGCCCACCGATCCGCCTTCCCCCGAGTGCCGCCGGCAGTTCGCGTCGGACCGTCTCGACGTCGTGGCGCTCCCACCGCTGCTCTGGCAGGGTGACCTGCCGGGCCTCCCCGCCGAGGGCGCGATGTACGTGCGCGACTACGGTCCGGAGGCGAATGCCCGACTGCTCGAGGCCTTTCCGGAGCGGGTGCCGCTCTACTTCGGCGGGGGAGGTGAAGACCGGCCGCCGGTGCTGGTCGGGTACGAGGAGGCGATGGCGACGGTGTGGGGGTACCCCATCGGTTGACGCCCCCGCGGCAACGGATACCGGCAGGCTCGCCACCCTCACGTGCACGGCCCCGACCGCTCGACGAGCTCGAGCGCCCGCGTGTTCACCCAGCTCGGGTCGTGGAAGCGCCGCCCCCACTCCGCGACCGTGACGTTCCGGTACTCGTGCCACGACTCGTCGGCCACGAAGCGGAGCGCCTTGCGCAGGGACGCGCGGGCGCACGGATCGGCACCCCGCTCCAGGAGCAGCGCGGCCATCGCGTCGTCCCGGCGCAGGCCCACCCGCCACGGCTGCGAGACAATGCAGCCGAAGAGCGCCGTGTGGCCCCCGAAGCCTTCGGCGTCGACGGCGGCGGGCGCGTCGGGGTCGGCGCCCCGGTCGAGCAGCCAACGGGCGATCTCCATCTCGTCGTAGTCCACGCAGAGGTGCAGGAGCGTGCCGCCGGCCAAGGGGGTACCGTGCAGCGCCAGCGTCGTGTCTTCGTGGCATCCGAGCGTGCGCGGGTAGATCTCGTCGTGCGCGAAGGTGCGTGAGAGGAGGTCGGGATCGCGGCGTAGGTGGTGCTCCAGGCGCTCGACGGAGCCGCGGTGGACCGCCATCAGCGCCGTGTCGGGCAGCTCGACGCCGCGCGCCTCGAAGAGGTCGAGGCAGCGGTGCTTGCCTTCCGGGTTCCGGCAGTACGTCTCGAGCAGCATCGCGACCGGCGCCGAGCGGGCTCCGTGCTCGTCGGCGATCTCGGCGCCCAGCTCCAGGAGGAGCGCCATACCGTCTCCCGACTGCGTCTCGGCCGGGCCCATCACGGCGCCGGGCTCCGGGCGGGCGCCGAGGTCGTAGAGCATACGCGCGGTCTCGGTCTGCCCCTGCAGGCACGCCCGATCGAAGGCGTGCTGTAGATCCGTCGCGCCGAGCTCGCCGAGCCGCTCCACGATGCGGTCGCGGCCCAGGTTCGCCGCGTACGACATCGGTGGCCCCCAGTTGCTCGGCACGCCACGGGCGTCTTCGTGCAGGAGTCGGGGGTTGCGCCGGACGAGTCGCTCGACGGTCTCGAGGTCGTCGAGCCAGATCGCAGCGGTCAGCTCGCACGCCTGTTTGAGGCGCGGCCAGCTCGCCACGCCGTGGGCGCGCGCCAGGACGAGCTGTGCGTCGGTGAGCCGAGCTTCGGCGGGCGTCAAGGCATCGGGGTGATGCTCACGCAGCAGTTCGACGGCGTCGGGGCGACCGGAGTGCAGATCCCTCAGCAGCTCTCTGGCACGGGTACGGAGCTGGCCGAGGTCGGGTCGGACCGGCAGATGGAACGCGGGCATGGGAACCTCCTCCACAAAATGCCCGGTGTCCGCTGGGTCGGGCTGGAGCGAGGTCGGATGTGTTACGCCTGCTTGAGCGCTTCCCGGGGGTGGACTCGGTCCTTTCCGCGGACGGGAGGCGTCCCTCGAACGCCTGGTCGCAACGTAGGGGCCGAGGGCCGACTCGCCAACCGGGGGCGGGGCGCGCGGTCGACGGCCGAGCTGGACGTCCGCGTCTATCGCTCCAGGATGCCTCGGACGAACGACATCACATCGCGCTCGTATCGCTCGACGACCCCGGGCCCTGCCCCCTCGAAGGCCGTGAACGCGATCTCCGCTCCCCGCCGCACGGTCACTTCCCGCAGTGGACCCGCGAACAGGAGGTGCCCCGCATTCTCGTAGAAGATGAATCGAACCGGTCGCCGCTTCTCCTGGAGCGAGCGGACCCACGCCTCGATCGATATCGGGGAGCTCGGATACGTCCTCGTCCAGACGTAGTCGGTTTCCGACCGACCGGCCCAGGTGTCCAGCGCGCCGAAGGGGATGATGGTCGGGATCGGCAGGTCTCCGAGCTCGTAGCCCGTCGCTGCCGGCGCCTCCGAGACGATGGCCTTGATGTTCGGGTCGGCGAGCTCGGCGCCGGCATGAAGCACGACACGACCGCCGTTCGACCCACCGTACAGGACGATCCTTCCGGCATCCCACACCCGCCCGGCAGCGGCATGCTCGACCGCGCCCCGGAGCACCCCCCAGATCATGTCCTGCTTGCCGCGGTTGGTGATCCTCCTCGAGACGAAGATCCAGTCCGTGAACCCGTTCATCTCGTACGAATCGAACGAGATCGTGGCGAAGCCGTTCCGCCGGAACATCTCCACACGGGCCCGATCGTCGTCGCGATATCCGGCACCTCCGTGCGCGTAGACCACGATCGGAGCGCCTGCGACACCGCTCGGAGTCCAGATCTCGACCGACGGGTGAGCCGGATCGAAGGTGGCGAACGGCCCGGACAGGCCGAAGAAGCCCCGATCTCCGACGGGTTCGAGGGTCGGGACGATCGAGTCCCCCGATGCCGTTTCGGGGTTCGCTCCGGGGGTCGGCACGGCCGCTCGAGGACCGGCCGACGTCTGGCAGGCTGCTGCGGAGAGAGCGCACAGCAGAAGTCCGTATCGCATCCTCGACTGATACGCGCTTGCCGACCTCGTGGGCTTGAACGAATCGGCATCACGGGAGTAGGGCGATCGTGCTCGCGGCTCCGCGCTCCGGCGGATCGGGCCGACGACCGGTCGAGGCCATGCCCGTCGGCCGGAGCGATCGCCCCACATGGGGCGGCGGAAGTTTCCCGGCAGCCGGCCACACCGACGTCTGCGACCATGACGTATTGTTCCGGTCAGGTGCCGGGGCCATCGGAGTGGAGCCATGAGCAAGGACGGCACGACGACCCGGAGAGAGTTCACGAGGCGAGCGGCAACGTACCTTCTCGGCGCAGCCCTCCCGACGGGAGGGAGCGAGGGCGATGATGGACATCGGGGCTGAAGCGGGCCGAGTCGTGTGGCACGACCTTCTGACGAAGGAAGTGGCCCGGGCCAGGCGCTTCTACGCGGAGCTCCTCGGGTGGGGGTACGAGGTCGAGCACGCCACGGACTTCACCTGGAAGCCTGGAGAGGAAGGCGACTACACCCTGATCGTCGTGAACGGACAGGCCCACGGAGGCCTGTGGGATGCCGGGTACGACACGGCGCCCTACTGGCTACCCTGGGTAGCGGTCGAAGACGTGGACGTGGTCACCGAAAGGGCGAAGAGCCTCGGGGCGGAGATTACGCGCGAGCCGTGGGACACACCGGGGGTCGGGCGTGGATCGGTGATCCGGGATCCACAGGGCGCGACCATCTGCCCGCACCACCCCACCCACGACTTCCCTCCTCCCAGCGGCACCTTCCTCGGGGACGTGCTCGTGACCGACGATGTCGAGACCGCGACGGCGTTCTACACGACGCTGTTCGGTTGGCACGCCCACGACGTGGACGCGGGGCGGATCGGACGGTGCACCATGTTCACGCGTGGCGATGACGCCCCCGTGGCCTGGGCCATGGAGCGGTGGTTCGGCGAACCCGGATCCGCCGCCTGGGTGGCGTGCCTGGCAACCGACGACCTCGACGCGACGATCGCCCGGGCGAAGATGTCCGGCATGAGCGTCCTGGCGGCAGGGATCGACATGCCGGAGTTCGGACGCGTGGCGATCCTCCGCGACCCGCTGGGTGCAGCGTTCGGCCTCCTGGGTCACCGCCCCGCAGCGTAGGGCGGCATGGCCGAGATCCCCGAGTCCGTAGCGGAGTTCCTGAAGGGAACACGAGTGGCGGTGGCGGGCGTGTCTCGAAGCTCCGACCAGGCCGCCAACGCGGTCTTCCGGAAGCTCCGAGCGTGCGGCTACGACGTCGTGCCGGTGAACCCGAACGCGGACGAGGTCGAAGGTGTAACGTGCTTCCCCGACCTGACGTCGATCCCGGGGCTCGTCGACCGGGTCGTCATTGCGACCCATCCGGACGTATCTGCGGACGTGGTGCGTCAGTGCGCAGATCGGGGCGTCGCACAGGTGTGGTTTCACCGGTCCTACGGTCAGGGAAGCGTGTCGTCGGCAGCGGTCGAGGAGTGTGGCCGACTCGGAATCGGGTGCATCGTCGGCGGCTGTCCCCTCATGTACTGCGCCCCGGTGGACTTCGGACACCGATGCATGCGATGGTGGCTGGAGCGTCGGGGACGCCTTCCTCGTTAGCCCCGAGAGGTCGTCGAGGCGTGCAGGGACGATGGTGTGCCCGGTCCGCCCCGCCTAGTACCGAACGACCTCCAGGTCGGGCACCCGCCCGAACCCGTCGAGGTTGCGTGTCACCAGGGGCAACTCGTGGACCAGGGCCGTGGCGGCGATCCACAGGTCGTTGGCTCCGATCGGTGACCCTCGCTCCTGCAGCTCCCGATACAGTCGCCCGTAGCGCCAGGCGACCTCCTGGTCCGGAACGAGAACGTCGAATCGGTGGAAGAGGCGCTCCCAGGCCTCTCGGGAGCGAAGCGGTTCGGTGTCGTCCTGCTGGGCGGACGCCCCGGTGGTCGTCGGAGGACAGTATTCCCTCGCGAGGCGCGTACCATGTACGTCTGCGGCGGGCACGGTCCGTGCGCCAACGGCTTCGTTGACAGGTCGCCCGCTCAGCCTCCGAGGTTTCATGCGTCGATACGAGCTGCTCCCCGCGAAGGCTCGGTCTTCGTGGCGCGCCAACGCGCGTGTGGCGCTGATGGCGGCAGCCTCGTTCGGGTCGGTGAGCCCTGCTCAGGTGGCCGGACAGGTGATCCGCGGCCGGGTGCTGGACGAGATCGGCGGGAATCCGGTGGCCCAGGCGGTGGTCCGTGTTCTCGATGCGGATTCGGAGGCGCTCGTCGCCTCCCTGGCCGACTCGCTCGGTCGATACCGACTCGAGCTGCCGTCCCCGGGCGAGTTCTACCTCTCGGCCGAGCGCCTGGGATACGAGCCGACACGCTCGCCGTTGCTGGCCGTGGTGGACTCGGGGGGCGAGTTCGTCGTGGATCTCAGCGTACGGGTGAGCCCCCTGGACATCCCGGGGATCGAGGTGACGGCGGAACGATTCGCCGAGATCAACCAGCGACTGCGACTCCTCGTCGGCGTCAGCCCCACGGCGCTGCGCGTGCAACCGATCATGCGCCCGGAGATCGAGAACCATCTCGACCGGAGCCACAACGTAACGGATCTCATCCGGTGGAAGTCGATTCCCTCCCTCGAGATTCGAAACACCGACGACGGTCCGTGCTTCCTGATCCGGCGGGGTTCGAGAGTGAGAATCCCGGACAGTTGCGCGCCCGTTCTCGTCAACGGAGTGCCCCTCGTCTTCGGCACGGTCGAATCGCTGCCCCTCGACATGGTGGAGGTCATCGTCGTGACGATGCCGCTGGAGTCGATCCTCCATCCGATGGGGGCGATCCTGCTCTACACGGCTGGCTGGATCGGATGAGCGCGAACCGCGCTATTCGCTTCGAAGGGTCGACACCGGGTCGCTGCGCGCCGCGACAAGAGCCACGGGAAGGACAGCGGCGGCCCCAGTCGCCACGAGCGTGGCTGCCGCAGCGGCACCGATGCTCAAGACCTTGACCTGTCCGGTCATGAACAGCAGATAGCTCAGGCCGCGCGCTGCCCATACCGCAAGCACGGCTCCGACTGCGAGACCCGATCCCAGCGTAAGCGCTCCCCTCCCGAGCGTGGTACGCAGGATGCGCATCGGATCGGCGCCGAGCGCGATGCGAAGGGCAAGTTCGGCTCTTCGGCGTGCCACGTCGTGCGCCACGATGCCGAAAAGCCCGATCGCGCTGAGCACGACCGCGAGGAGCGCGAATCCGGCCAAGGTCACGGTCAAGAGTCGCCGGGCGGGTACTCCAGGTGAGGCGGCAACCACGTCACGCATGGATCGAATGCTGTACACCGGAAGATCGCCATCCAGCCGCTGGACTTCGTCGCGCACGGTGGCGATCACGACCCGGTCGGGCTGGACGCTCCGGACCACGAGAATGCTCGACGCCGAAGGAAACTGGAGCGCGGGCAGGTAGACCGTGGACAAGGGAGCTTCGTCGAGCGCGCGGTGCTTGACGTCGCCCGCGACCCCGATCACCTCCACCATCTCCTGGATCCCCGCCAACCAGATGCGAGAGCCGACCGGCTGTCGGGCTCCGAAGAGCCCCTGCGCCAACGATGCCGAGATCACGGCTCGTGGCGCCGCCGTGGCTCCATCCGCCGGGGTGAACGTCCGACCTGCAATCACCGGGATCCGCAGAACGTCGAAGTAGCCCGGGCCGGCCGAGCGCACGACGGCCTCGCGGTCAGTGGCTTCTCGGTGCACGCCCACGAGACTCCGTCCGCCGTCCCCGGACAGAGGTACCTCGTTGATGATCGACACCGCGTCGGCGCCCAGACGTTCCCCCACCGAACTCTGCAATTCCGAGAAGAACGCCGCCGCGCGCTCGCGCGTGGG
Organism: Longimicrobiales bacterium; assembly: GCA_028280205.1. GTDB lineage: Bacteria > Gemmatimonadota > Gemmatimonadetes > Longimicrobiales > Gaopeijiaceae > UBA2589. The sequence continues at coordinate 7,833 of JANQME010000256.1, read as the reverse complement.
ATAGCTCATCGACGGTAGCGACACCTGAAGCTTCAACACACCACCGGCATGGAACCCCGGGTCCGTGCTCAGAACGTTGAGCAAGGACAGGCCCACGAGCGACATCGACACGAGCAGGACGAAGGCCACCGCGACCTCACCGCCCACGAACATCCGCCGCAACGAGATCTCCCGCGCGGACGAGGTGGCGCCTTGACGCAACACGTCGCTGATCCTCCAGCGGCCCGCGCCGAGAGTCGGAAGAAATCCACAGGCGAAGGCACAGAAGAGTGCGATCACGCTGACGACGCCGATGGCGCGCCAACTCACGGTCAGCTCACGGTGCGCGATTCCGCCGAACTCCAGCGCGAAGCGGCCCACCGCGGGCGTCATCGAGGCGGCGATCAGCACCCCACCCACGATCCCCAATCCCACCAGTGCGAGGGACTCCAACACCAACTGCCTCGCTGTCTCGGAGCGTCGCGCACCGAGGGCCCTCCGTACCGCCAGTTCGCGTCGGCGATCGATGGACCGCACCATCAACAGCACCGCGAGGTTGGTGAACGCGATGAGCAAGGCGAGTCCTCCGGCTGCACCGAGCAGGCCGAGCGTCCGCGGCGTGTCGCCGGCGATCGCCGCGGCGAGGGGTACCGCGCGCACCCTCGCCGGCAACGGATCCGCCACGCGACTCACGTCACCGAGGGCGCGAGCCAGCTCTACGGGCGAGGCACGGCCGTCGAGTCGGGCTACCACGCGTACAGGGTCACTGCCGTCCTCCGGCTCGACCGGTACGAACGGCAAGGGTCGCCACACGTCACTCGCGTTGAGCGCGAAGTAGAAGTGCTCGGGCAGCACCCCCAGGATGGCGTGCGGCTGACCGCCGAGCACGACCTGACGGCCGCTGATCGCCGAGTCGGCTCCCAGCCTTCCACGCCAGAAGGCGGTGCTGACGATGGCGACGGGCTGGCCGAGGTCCTCGGAATCGAACAGCCGACCCAGCGCGGGCGTGACGCCGAGCAGCTGCAGAAAGCCAGGCGTGACGTTGTTGACGCTCAGCCGCTCGGCGGCTCCGAGCTCCGTGAGCGTGACGTTCGTGGGATCGAAAGCCTCCAGCTCCGCTGATGCGCCGGCACGTTCGCGCCAGGCCAAGAAGGTGGAGTAGCTGACCGCCCGTGGGGCCGCGCCCGGGTCGTCAGTGGGCGTCTCACCGACCGTGACGAGGGCGTCGGGGTGGGTGAAGGGCGGGGGCCGGAGCAGCACCGCGTCCACCACCGAGACGATCGCCGCGCCGGCCCCGAGCGTCACCGACAGTGTCAGGATCGCGGCCGCCGCGCTGACGGGTGAACGGCGGAGCCTCCGGGACAGGTGGAGAAGATCGACGATGACGGAGGGCCCGCCACTCCATCGGCCGGGGCGGCGCAGCGCGGGAATCGAACGGAGCACCTGCATCCAATACCAGACGTCGGCTCCGATCCGCGTACGCTGGGGGCTCTGATATCGGGCGTACTCCTCGTCCAGGGCATCAAGGAGGCGGGCGCAGTCGTCCGACGAGAGTAACCACCGGGCAAGCAGGGCTGGGAGTCGCGGTGGTGAGCCGCCCCCGCTCACGCGTCCAAGCCCGTGCTCGGTGCGATCGTGAGGCCCCGCCACATTGCTTCGCGGATCCCGCGGGTTTCGGCGAGCGCCGTACGCCCGGCCGGAAGGACGTCATAGTACCGCCGCGGACGTCCCACAGCACCGACCCGCTGTTCCACCTCCGAACCGACGAGCCCCTTCTCCTCGAGTCGGTCCAACGTGGCGTACACGGCCCCGCTGGCTACGTCGGCACCTGACCGCGCCTGCAACTCGCGGCGTATCGTGACCGCGTACGCGTCCCCCGGGTTCTGGAGAATCGCCAGCAGGACCATCTCCTCGAACGACCCCAGCACGCCCGTCTTTCCCATCTTCGCCCCTCCCTCTGCGAGCCGTGGTACATGCTCCCTACATTATAGGGAAAATACGCGACCCGCAACTCGCCTTTCGATCTGGGAGCGTACGGTGAAGGCCGACTTCGCGGGCGGTCCGCCGGACGTCTCCTTCTTCCGCGTTCCGAGGGAATCGAACGTGCCGGGTGTCGACGTGCGCGTCTGGCCGCCTACGACGGCGTATCCGCAGCCGAGTAGTTGACCATCCAGTTCACCCCGAAGCGGTCGGTAAGGCTGCCGAAGTAGTCACCCCAGAACTGATCGGCGAGGGGCATGGTGACGGCACCACCTTCGGCCAGCGCATGGAAGACGCGATCCGCCTCCGCCCTGCTCGTCGGATGCACCGAAAGGGAGATGTTGTTTCCCTCCACGTGCGGCGGCCCCATGCCCTCGATCACGTCGCTCGCCATGAGGATCTGCCCGTGCGGGAGCTCGATCCCGACGTGCATCACCAGATTCTGCTGCTCCGGGGTGAGCTCGAAGCCGCCGTCCTGAGGCATCGATCCGAATCGATGGATCTCGGTCAGGGTGCCGCCCAGGACGTCGGCGTAGAAGCCGAACGCCTCCTCCGCCTGGCCGTCGAAGTTGAGGTAGGCATGAATCCTCATATCGGTCCCTCCCGCTCAGGTGTCGCCTGCCGCTGTCACTCGGGCGGACATCGTAGGCGCTCGGGGGCCGACCCGCCACGAGCGCGCCACGGCTTCGGCCGCTTCCTACCCCCGGACGAGCACCCCCGCCGCCCCCGCCCCGATCAGCACGGCCACGATGCCCACCAGCACCGAGCTCGCCGCGTAGCCACCCGCCCTCAGCACCTCCCCCGCGCGGGCCAGCGCCACGGTCTCGTACGAGAAGGTGCTGAACGTGGTGAACGAGCCGAGGAAGCCGATCGCCACGAGTTGGCGCGTCACGGTGGAGGGCGCCCGGGATTCGATCCAGACGAAGAAGAAGCCGAGCAGGAAGGAGCCGGCGACGTTGACCGCGAAGGTACCCCACGGCAGCTCCGCGCCGAGCCGGCTCCGGGTCCACTCGGTGGCGTAGTAGCGCGCGAGCGCGCCGAGCGCGCCGCCCACCCCGACGACGACGGGGACCACGTCAGGCCTCGCTCCCGGCCGGTGTGTCCGGTGCAGTGCCGCTCTTCGCGTCCTTCGCGAGGAACGACTCGATGGCCGCCGCGATCTCTTTGGGCGCGTCCTCTTGGATGAAGTGCTTCGCGTCGAGTCTCTGGATGCGTGCGTCCGCGAAGCTCTCCCTGAAGCGCTCCATGAACGCCCGGGTGAACATCAGGTCGTGGATCCCCCAGGTGAGCAGCAGCGGGACGTCGGTCAGCCGGTCCTTCACGTCCCGCTCCAGCTCTCTCAGCCAGTGGGTGGCCGCCGTGAGCTGAACGGGGAACTCGGCGGCGCCCACCCGACTGGCCGGCGTCGGCATCGCGTCGCGGTAGTGGTCCATGACCTCCTCGGAGAGCGGGTATTTCACGCCGAGGGGCAGGATCTTCTCCACGAAGAAGTTGCGGCTCACGATCTGCGACTGCATGGGCGCCATCGACAGGACATACGCGAAGGCCTTGCCCTGGATCGAGTCGAGCGGCCAGAACCAGGTGTTGCCCATGACGAGCGCGCGGATGCGCGGGCGCTCGTCCGCCGCCATCCGCAGCCCGATCGGCCCGCCCCAGTCCTGGCCCATCACGGTCAGGTTGCGCAGCTCCAGGTGGCCCACGAAGTCCCGCACGATCCCCGCGTGCTCGGCGGGCGTGTAGTCGTACGTGGGCGGTCGCACCGAGAGGCCGAAGCCCGGGAGGTCGAGCGCAACGCAGCGGAAGCGCTTCTTGAGCCGGATCACGATCCCACGGTACAGGAAGCTCCACGTGGGGTTGCCGTGCAGGAAGAGGATCGGCTCTCCCACCCCCTCGTCGATGTAGTGCACCGGCCCCACGCGGCTCTCGTACCACCGCGAGGTGAACGGGAAGAGGCGCGAGTCGGGTCGGAAGGGTGGGGTGTGGCGCACGGGCCGGGTGAGGGATGCGGGTCGAATGATAGAGCCGTCGGGAAAGGACGGCGGAAAGGATGGCGAGGCCGTCAGGCCCGCGCGACCCCGCGTGGCTGCACGTCGTGGAAGGTCAGCTCCTTCTCCTCCTCGACGCTGCGCTGGAGCGTCCATTCGTTGTCGAAGAGGATGAGGGTGGCGCCGTCCGCGTCCTCGACCCGCCGCCGTCCGTAGGCGTTCGCCACCTTGTCGATGACCGCCTCCGGGCCCGTCACCCAGCGCGCGCAGTGGAACGGGAGTCGCTCCAGTCGGGCTTGCACCCCGTACTCGCGCTCGAGTCGGTCGAGGAGCACGTCGAACTGGAGTACGCCCACGGCGCCCACGATCGGGACCGGCCCGGTGATCGAGGGGGCGAAGAGGAGGAGGATCGTGCCCTCCTCGGCGAGGTGGCGGAGGCCGCGGTCCAGGTGCTTGCGCTTGAGCGCCTCGTCCATGCGGATCTGCGCGAAGTGCTCGGGGCTGAAACGGGGCACGCCCGGGTACTCGATGCTCCGGCCCACCGCGAGGCTGTCCCCGACCCGGAGGTTGCCCCGGTCGAGCAGGCCGACGACGTCTCCGGCCACGGCCTCGTTCGCCGCGTGGCCGCGCTCTCGCGCCAGGAACTCCTGGGGCTGGGCGAGGCGGATCGTGCGCCCGGTGCGCGAGACCACCGCCTCCGCGCCCTCGTCGTACGCACCGGAGCATACACGCAGGAAGGCGACCCGGTCGCGGTGCCGTGCGTCCATGTTCGCCTGCACCTTGAAGACGAAGCCCGAGAACGCCTCGTCCGCAGGGTCGACCGGGCCTTCTTCGCTCTCGCGGGCCGCGGGCGGAGGAGCGATGGAGAGGAATCGCTCCAGAAAGACGTCCACACCGTAGTTCGTGAGCGCGCTCCCGAAGCAGACGGGGCTCGACTCCCCGCGCAGTACTGCGTCGAAGTCGGGCTCGGTGCCGGCGATCTCGATCAGCTCGACTTCCTCCCGCAGGCGCTCGACTCCCTCGCGTCCCAGCGCCTCCTCGACCTCGGGGGCGTCCATGGTGTGCACCGTGGCCGCCGGGCGTGAGCTCCCGTGGTCGTCGGTGCGCTCGTAGAGTCGGACGCACGAGCGGCCGCGGTCCCACACGCCCACGAGCTGGCCGTCATGTCGGACCGGCCAGGTGGAGACGAAACAGTCGATGCCGAGCTCCGCCTGCACGTCGTCGAGCAGGCCCAGCGGATCGGTCCCGATCCGGTCGCACTTGTTCACGAAGGTGAAGATCGGCAGCCGACGCTTCTTGCAGACGCTGAAGAGCTTGCGGGTCTGGGCCTCGACGCCCTTTCGGTTGTCGAGGAGCATGATCGCGCTGTCCGCCGCGGTGAGCGCCCGGTACGTGTCCTCCGAGAAGTCCTGGTGGCCGGGCGTGTCGAGGAGGTTGATCCGGAAGCCCTCGTAGTCGAAGTGCAGGACGCTCGCGGTGATCGAGATGCCGCGCTCCTGCTCCATGTCGAGCCAGTCGGAGGTGGCGTGCCGATCCGAGCGCCGCGACTTGACCGAGCCCGCCGAGCGGATCGCCCCCCCGTACAGGAGGAGCTTCTCGGTGAGCGTCGTCTTCCCGGCATCGGGGTGGCTGATGATCGCGAAGGTACGACGACGCGCGATTTCGCCGGCCAGGGCGTTCGGAGTCACGAAACGGGGGTCGCGCTCGGAGGAAGGGACACGCTCGACGATGGAACCTCGCGGGATGGGGTTCCGCTCAGAAGATGAACGTGTGCGTGTACTTCACCGTGATCGTGCGGGCGTCCTCGAAGGGCAGTGTGGGCACGCCCAGCACGTCGCGCTCCATGTTCAGACCCTCGTTCCAGACGAGCCAGAGATCCTGCCCCTCCTGGAAGTTGTAGCGGAAGCGGGTGTTCGTGCTCACCAGCTCGTTGAGCGAGTTGTACTGGACGAAGGCGTCGACCGAGAACTCCGTGTTGAACGCCCCGCGTGCGGTGAGACGCAGCAGGTTCGAGTCGAACGCCTGCCCACGCTCGTCGAAGCGGATCCGGTTCCACTCCCATCCACCCCGCAGCTCGAGGTGCTCGTCGACGCTCCAGCTCATGTCCGTGCCCACTCCGACCCGCCGACCGTCGAAGAACTCTCCAGCCGTCAGCGTGAGGTTCGGCCGGAGATCCCAGCCCCGCGGCGCACGGAACTCGGCGATCCCCTCGGAGAACCAGTACGACCCTTCCGGAATGTCGGCGTCGTCCGAGAGATCGAAGCCGTTCAGCACGTCCTCGTACCGACTGTTCCACGCCAGGCGGAAGGTCGTGCCGGGCTTCGTCTCGAGCTGCGCGAACGGCTGGATCCGCCCCGTCTCGACCTCCTGTTCGATCCCGAGCGCCCGATTCCCGTTGCGGGCCCAGGCGGTGTTGGCCACCCCGATCCAGAAGCGCCGGAAGGCGGAGCCCTCGCCGGGGAACCACTGGTAGTTCCAGTCGCTCTGGGCGCGCATGAAGTCGTCGCGGGCCTCGAAGCCGACGCCCGGATCGTATCCCGCTCCCGACCAGGTGAAGGCATGCTGGTAGCTGAGCCCACCCTGGCGACGGCGCGTCCAGTCGAAGACGATGCGGCCTGCGTCGAAGCCACTCGGAGGTGCGACGGGTGCCGGATCGCCGGGCTCGGGCACGGGGAGCCGCCCGTCCTGGAAGGTCTGGAGCCATTTGAGCGCGACGTACTCGTCGCCGACCACGCGGAGGAGTCCGTCGATCCCGTACGTGACGTTGTAGTCGCCCGCGAAGTCCGACCGGGTCGTCGCCATCGCGCCGACGAAGGAGTTCTCGTTGAGCACGCGGCCCTTCAGGCGCACCACGCCGAAGTTCTCGGACGGCGTACCCTCGTTCTCGGCCGTCTGCATGTTGATGAAGCCCAGGTCCCACGTCCCGATGCGCCCCACCATCCGGGCGCCGCCGTAGATCGGGATCGGCTGGCCCAGCTCGCTCAGCCCGATGCGACGCGAGTAGAAGAGCGTTCCCCGGTCGGCTCCGGTGTCGAAGCCGAAGATCCCCGCGCGCTCCTGGAAGAACGGCCGCTTCTCGTCGAAAAAGAGGGAGAAGCGGGTCAGGTTGATCTGCTGCTGGTCGGCCTCGACTGCGGCGAAGTCGGTGTTGACGGTGAGGTCCAGCGTGAGGTTCGGCGTCGGGTTGAGCTTCACGTCTCCACCGATCTCGTACTGCTGGGCGATGTCGTACCCCCACGCCGTCCCGGTTCGGTTGAGCTCGGCCGTACGCGTGTCACCGGTGAGGCCGTACGGGCTCACGAACACGGGGCTGCGGGACTCGATGTCGCGCAGGCGCACGTCCTGCCACGCCGTGATCTGCGTGTACGGGAAGTCCTGCGGGATCGCCGGGTACGTCCAGCGCGACCCGACGCCCGGCTCGTACGCGTACGCCATCATGCCCATGACCACCGACCCGTCGGGCTCGGTCTCGAAGCGCAGCGACGCGAAGGGCACCCGCAGCTCGCCGAACCAGCCGTCGTCGGTGAAGCGGGTCTCCAGGTCCCAGAAGGCGTTCCAGGACGTGTTGCGGGGACCGCCGCCCCCTCCCCCTCCCAGGCTCGCGCCCCCGTCCGTGATCGTCATATCCATCCGGGTGCCGTGGGGCAGCCCCACGAAGCGGACACCGTTCTCGTTGTCGTTGAAGGTGTCGAGCATGATCCCGAAGCCGTCGTCGCCCGACCAGCGGTCCCGGGTGAGTGAAAAGGCCCGAATCTCTGCGGGGTCGTCGTGGAAGAAGCGTGCGGCGACGTAGAGCGCCTCGTCGTCGTAGCCGATCAGGAGCTGGATCGTCCGGTCCGTGCTGCCGCGGAACGTCGGCTCGTACATGGTGAGGTGGAGGGGCTCGATG
>JANQME010000211.1 GCA_028280205.1 Longimicrobiales bacterium | reverse complement strand
CCAGGACGGCCTGCGCGTCTTCCACAACGGCCGCGGCACGTACGACGTCGTGCTGCCGAAGATCCGCGAGCTGCTCGCGACGCACCGGTCCCGACCCATCGGGGCGCGCGTCACGCTCACCCAGAAGCACCTCGACGTCCTGGAGATCTACCGGCACCTCACCGAGGAGATCGGCTTCTTCGAGGTCGGGCTCGCGCCGGTCACGACCGCGGACCACCGCGACTACGCGATCTCCGAGGACTCGCGGGACCGGATGCTCGACCAGTTCGAGGAGCTCGCCGCCGAGTGGCTCGAGCACGCGCTGCGCGACGAGCACCACGGCTTCACGAACGTCACGGATACGATCGAGGAGATCCACAAGGGGGTGAGCAAGGCGTACGGGTGCGGTGCCGGGCTGGGCCTCATGGGCGTGGCGACCGACGGCGACGTCGCGCTGTGCCATCGCTTCGCCGGCTCCGAGGAGCACACGATCGGGACGGTGGCGGACGGGATCGACCGCGAGAGGCAGGAGCGTTTCCTCGTCGACCACCACATCGCGGAGAAGACGGACTGCCACCGCTGCTGGGCCCGCCCGATCTGCTCGGGCGGCTGCTACCACGAGGCGCACGTGCACTACGGCGACTCGTCGCACGCGAACCTGCACTACTGCACCTGGGTCCGGCGCTGGACCCACACCTGCCTGGAGATCTACGGAGCTCTGGCCGAAAAGAACCCGAGATTCCTGGAGCGCTTCGACGCATGACGTCGAGCCGCGCCGTCGCTCTCGAGGAGGCGACCGGATGAAACGAATCAAGCCGATCAACCAGAAGGCGTCGCGCATCGAGGCCTACGTCGAGCACGAGAACGCGAAGGAGACCGGGGAAGCCGGGGCCACGACGGGCTCCGCCGGGACGGACGATGAGATGGACGTCGTGGGGCTGCGCACCCCCCCGCACGAGGAGGAGGGCCCGCACTACCCGATGGGGTGTTCGCTCCAGTTCTCGCCCGGGTGGGAGGTCGACCGTCGCGGCGGAACGGCCGGCCTCTGCCAGCCGATCGAGCGCGACATCTTCGACTGCCACATCTCGTGCTTCTGGCCGGCCCACGTGCCCGACCAGCTCAATCACGCCCCCGACTGGACCGGGAAGTGCGCGTCGGCCCAGAAGGACTGGCGCAAGCTGGACCTGATCTTCCCGTAGGCGGGCGCCGTGACTTCTTCCCCACGCGAGCCGGCCGCCTTCGAACACGTCCGCCTCGTCTTCGTCGCCTCCCTCGCCGGTCTCCTCGCCACCGTCGTGCTCGCCCCCGGCACCGCGGAGGCTCAGACCGCCACGTGGTACATCTCGACGTACACCGACGAGATGCTCGTCTGGGACGAAGCGAGCGAGGAGGTGATCGACCGGATCCGGATGAATCGGATCATCCCGAACAACGTGCAGCTCAACGAGACGAAGACGCGCCTCTACGTGGGCGACGCCTCGGCGGAGTGGATCCAGGTCGTCGATATCGCCAGCCGGGAGGTGGTGGACGAGTTCACGCTCTCCGAGGGTGACGTGACTGTGCGCATCAACGGATTCGCACCGCACCCGTCCGACGAGAAGGCGATCGTTTTCGTGAAACGGGCGGAGAAGCTCGACGACCGCTACGTCGTTGACGGGCCGTTCATCCTCGAGTACGACATGCGCGCGAAGGAAGTCACGGATACGATCCCGTGGCCGGACGGCGAGGAGCGCGACTTCGTGGGCTTCCGCTACGCGCCGGACGGACGCACGCTCTACTTCTACACGAACGACATCATCGCCGTCGACGCAGAGACGTACGAGGAGGTCGACCGCTGGGAGATCTCTCAGCCGCTCGAGCCCGGACTGGGCCGCCCGAGCTTCAACACCGCGTCCCAGACGTACGACGAGCCCGGGGTGGCCACGAGCCTCTTCCGGATCCGCGACCCCGTGCACGACCGCACGCTCGTCGGGATCGCGAAGGTCCGGCTGTCCGAGCAGGAGATCGACTTCTTCACGGTCGGGCCGTCCGAGCCGATCCGCGGCTTCACGCTCGCGCCGGGTGGTGAGAAGGCGTACGCGCTCTACTCCACGATCGGGGCGTACGAGTTCTGGGAGTTCGACTTGGTCGAGGAGACGCTGTCGCGTCGGGTCCCCTTCCCCGGCCGGCCCCGCATGGGACTCGACGTGAGCGCGGACGGGACGAAGCTCTACGTGCACGTGGCCGGCAACACGATCGACGTCTACGACACCGAGACGTTCTCGCTGCTGCGCACGGTCGAGTTCGACGAGGACATGACGCTCGGCAACGTCGCGATCGTCCCTGAAGGCGGATAGCGGAACCGGGGCACGGCCGCCCGTGTGTGAAGCGACATGAGCGGACGGATCCTCGACGCCCACTTCCGGCGCGCGATCGCCTACGTACGCCCCTATATCGGGGCGCTCGTCCCGGTCGTGGTGCTGTCACTGGCCTCGACCGGCCTGTCGCTCCTCCTTCCCTGGCTCTCGAAGACCCTCGTCGACGACGCCATCCTCGCCGGCGACTTTCCCCTCCTCCTCCGCCTGGTCGGCCTCTTCGTGGCAATCCCGATCTTCTCGTTCGGGCTCAACGTCTTCAGCGGGATGCGCTACACGCGCGTATCTGCGGATATCCTGTTCGATATGCGGCTGGAACTGTACCGCCACCTCCAGCGCCTCTCGCCCCGCTACTACGCGCGCACCCCGCTCGGCGATCTGGTGTCGCGCATCAACGGAGACATCGGCGAGATCCAGCGCGTGGTGTCGGAGGCCGCGCTGGCATGGTTCGGCCAGGTGGTGGCCCTCGTCGGGACGGTCGTGCTCCTGGTGGCGCTCGACGGGCAGCTCTTTCTCGTCAGCCTCCTGGTGTTGCCGCCGTCGCTCGTGGCGCTCGTGCGGTACCGGAGGAGGCTCGAAGCGCGTGTCACCACGCTGCGCGAGCGCAGCGCGGAGATCGGCACCTTCCTCATCGAGACGCTGCAGGGGATGCGCACGGTCGTGGGCGCGAACGCCCAGGGCCGCGAAGTGGAGCGCTTTCGAGCCCGCAACGACTCCTTCGTCGAGGCGCTCCTCTCGATGCGCCTCTTCACCTACCTGGCCGGGGGCCTCCCGGGCCTCCTGCTCGGGACCGGCACATCGCTCGTGTTCCTGTACGGCGGCTGGCGGGTGATCGAGCAGTCGATGACGCTCGGCACGCTCGTGGCCTTCATGGCCTACCAGGCCCGCCTCATGGGTCCCGTCCAGGGCCTCATGGGCATCTACACGAATCTGGCCACCGCACGGGCCTCACTCGTACGCGTCCACGACGTGCTGGACACGGAGCCGGACGTCGTCGAGGCGGCCGAGCCGATCGCGCTGGACGCGTGCAAGGGCGAGATCCGGCTCGAGGATGTGCACTTCGCCTTCGGCGACCGGCGCGGTGGACTGGAGGGGATCGACCTCGAGATCGCGGCGGGCCGTCGCGTCGCGATCGTCGGCTCGAGCGGGAGCGGGAAGTCCACCCTGGCCGATCTCCTCTCCCGCCTGGTCGATCCGGCACGAGGCCGCGTCCTGCTCGACGGGACGGACCTCCGCGCGTTGGCGCTCGACGACGTGCGCAGTGCCGTCTTCGTCGTGGAGCAGGACCCCTTCCTCTTCCACGCCTCGGTCGCGGACAACGTGCGGTACGCTCGCCCCGACGCGGACACCGACGCGATCGCCCGCGCACTGGAAGCCGCAGGACTCCGTGACTTCGTCGACACGCTCCCCGACGGACCCGATACGATCGTCGGAGAGCGAGGACGCACCCTCTCGGCCGGGGAGCGCCAACGTGTGGCGATCGCGCGCGCCTTCCTCGCGGATCCGGCCGTGCTCGTCCTCGACGAGGCCACCGGGGCGCTCGATCCCTCTTCGGAGGCGGCCGTGTTGGACGGGTACGACCGGGTGATGCGGGGCCGCACCACGATCCTCATCACGCACCGCCTCGACCTCGCGCGCCAGGCGGAGCGGGTCGTCGTGCTCGAGGAGGGTCGCATCGTCGAGGACGGTCCGCCCGACACCCTCGAGTCGACGGGCCGTGCCTTCCGGGACCTCTTCCTGGACGTGCTCGCCGGGTGAGACTCGGCGAGACCGACGCGGGGTGACGGACGCGGGGGAGAGAAAGACGGGAGACGACCCGGTCCGCGTGGCGGTGGTCGACAGCGGGGCGAACGCACCCCACCCGCATCTGCCCCGGATCGCCGGGGGTGTGGGCCTCGCGCCGGACGGCTCGGTCACGGGCGACTGGACCGACCACCTGGGCCACGGGACGGCGACGGCAGCCGCCATCCACGAGAAGGCCCCCGACGCGGTCCTGTACGCCGTGAAGGTCTTCGAGCGGGAGCTGGCCACGAAGGTCGCGGCGCTCGTACGCGCGATCGAGTGGGCGGTCGAGCACGAGATACGGCTCGTGAACCTCAGCCTCGGGACCCGCAACAAGCTGCGCGAGCCCGAGCTCGCCCCGGCGATCGAGGGGGCCGTCGGCGCCGGCACGATCGTCGTTTCGGCGCACGAGCACGACGCCCGTCTCTGGTATCCCGGATCGATGCCGGGCGTCGTGGGCGTGGTGGCCGACGCCGGCCAGCCGCGGGACGAGGTGTCCCTGGTCGAGCTCCCGCGGGGGACGGCCGTGCGCGCTTCGCCCTTCCCCCGCCCGATCCCCGGCGTGCCGCCCGAGCGCAACCTCCACGGGATCAGCTTCGCCGTCGCGAACGTGACCGGGGTGCTTGCGCGGCTGCTTCGCGAGCGGCCGGACGTGCGCTCCGCCGACGCCGCGATCGAAATGCTCCGCGCCAGGGAAGGCTGAAGCTTCGCGGGGCGGTGGCTCCAACGCGCCCATCCCTTCGTTGACGCTTCCTTCGTTGACGCTTCGCGGCCTGGAGCGCAAGCTGACGCCTTCCGTCCGCGCGAGGATCCCGATGCGCCTCCCCGACATCCGCGGCGACGTCCGCCGTCGAGACTTCCTCCGCTGGCTCGCCGCCAGCCCACTCCTCGCGTCGTCGGGCGGACTGGCCGGGCTGGAGCCGCTCATCGCTCAGGAGGCGCCCCGGCGCGTCTTCGACGAGCTGGTGGACCGCGCCGGAGACGCCCTCGACGTCTTCGACTTGCAGCGGGTCGCGCGGGCCAACCTTCCGCCGGCGCACTACGGCTACATCATGACCGGAGTGGACGGGGAGGAGACGTACGCGAACAACCGCGCGGCGCTGGAGCGGATCTACCTCAGAGCCCGGCGCATGGTCGACGTCTCGGCTCTCGACATGAGCACGACGCTCTTCGGCCGAGCGTGGCCGACACCCCTCGTGGTGGCGCCGTGCGGCAGCCAGCGCGCGTTCCATCCGGAGGGGGAGCTCGCCGTGGCCCGCGCCGCACGCTCGCGCACGCACCTCCAGACGCTTTCGACGGTCACGTCGACGGCCGTCGAGGAGGTGAACGAGGCGCGGGAGGAGCCTGTCTGGTACCAGCTCTACGTGAATCCGATCGGACCGCGAAGCTGGGACGGTACGGTCGCACTGATCGAGCGCACACGCCACGCGGGCTGCCCGGTCCTCGTACTCACCGTCGACCTGCAGGGTGGCAGCAACCGGCTCACCGCCGAACGGTACGCGCGGGTCGACGAACGCGACTGCCGGAGCTGTCATCGCAGCGGAGGCCGCGCCGACCCCGTGAAGCCGATGCTGCGGGGTCTCCCGGGCGGCCCCGTGGATCTGGACGCCGGACGCGGGATGACGTGGGCGTACATCGACAAGCTGCGCTCCGTGACCGACCAGAGGATCGTGGTGAAGGGGCTCGTGACACGGGAGGACGCCGAGCTCGCGCTTCGCGCGGGCGTCGACGGGATCTGGGTCTCTAACCACGGGGGGCGCGCCGAAGGGTCGGGCCGCGCGACGATCGACGCGCTGCCGGAGGTGGCCGAGGCCGTGGGCGGACGCGTCCCGATCATCGTCGACAGCGGCTTCCGGCGGGGCAGCGACCTCGTGAAGGGGCTCGCGCAGGGCGCCACGGCCGTTGCGGTGGGCCGTCCGTACCTGTGGGGTCTCGGAGCGTTCGGTCAGGAGGGTGTCGAGCGCGCGCTCGATATCCTGGTGCGTGAGCTGGAGATCACGATGCGGGCGATCGGCGCTCCGTCGCTGCAGGCTCTCGGACCGCACTCGATCGGGGTCGAATGAGCGGGCGCGGCGTGCGACGGATTCGGGTGTGGGTGTGGTGGGCGGCTTGCTCGATGAGTGCGATCGCCGCGCCCTCGCACTCCGCTGCGCAGACGGCGGCCGACCCGCGCCTTCTCGAGGCGATCGACTGGTATACGGGTGTGGCCGGCAGGGTCGACGACGAGCGGGCCCGCACGTTGCTCCTCACGGTGGTCGAAGAAGGCCGCGACCCACTCGCACGCATGTGGCTCGCGCGCGTCCACTCGCGTGGCCGGATGCTCTTCGAGCGGGACGAGGAACGAGCCCGTGACCTCGCGGCGGAGGTGCTCCCGACCGTCCGGGCGCTCGCGGCCCGGGGCGACGTCGAGGCGACCTTCCTCATGGGGACCGCCCACGACGAAGGACTCGGCGTGCCCGTGGACCATGCGGAAGCCCTCCGCTGGTACCTGCTGGCCGCTCGGGACGGCCACGTGCTCGCGGAGCACAACGTGGGAAACGTCTTCCGCGACGGACGCGGTGTGCCCGCGGACCCGGCCGCCGCCGCGGCGTGGTGGATGCGGGCCGCCCGCGCGGGCGACGCGATCCCCGCGCTGCGACTGGGTGAAGCCTACGAGGCGGGCCGCGGCGTGGCGCGGGACACGGCCCAGGCACGCCGCTGGTACGC
>JANQME010000179.1 GCA_028280205.1 Longimicrobiales bacterium | reverse complement strand
GCCGCCGCGGTGCGGACGTTCGTGAGCATGCGGGGCTCGGACGTCCGGCCCGTGGACCCGTCGACGGCGGCGCCCAGGACGTTCGCCACTCCGCTCCTGTCCGACGCCCACACGAGCCAGCGCCCGTCGGCACTCCACGCCGCCCCCAGGTCGAGCGCCCGGTCCTCGGTGACCCGGTGCACGACGGCGCCCGTCTCGCCGTCGAGGACGACGAGGTCGTGCCACGCCCCGGGCGTCCAGCGTGTCGCGGCGATCCAGCGGCGGTCCGGCGACCAGCGCGGGAAGGCCCAGTGAACGTCGGGTCGGGGGGCGACGAGTGTTCGCACCTCTCCCGACGAGACGTCCACCACCACGAGTCCGTTCGTGCCTTCGCCCTGTTGGACGGCGACGGCGCGTACCCCCTCCGCGTCCACGTGCGGCTGTCCGAGGCGCGCACCCCGCGTGAGCCGCCGCTGGCGGCCCTCGAGGTCGAAGACGTACAGGTCGCCGTAGGTGCGGTACGGGCCGCTCAGCTCGAGCTGGCTGACGAGCAGGTGCTCGTCGTCGATCCACCCGAACGTCGCGATCCCGTTCGTCCGGCCGAGCGACCGGATCTCTTCGCCCTCGAGGTCGCGTACGAGGATCTGCGAGTCCGAACGACCGTCGGCGCGGGTATACGCGAGTCGACGGCCGTCGGGCGAGGGCGTGGGGTGCAGCCCCCAACGTGCCTCGGTGGTGAGTCGCTCGGCCTCGGTCACCGGCCCGTGCCGGGCGAGCTCGCGCTCGAAGTCCGCGAGGCCGACCCGGAGCGAATCCCCCCACGCCTCCCACTCCTCCGAGACGGACACTCCGAAGGCGTCCCGCGCCGCCGAGTCGATCCGGTACGGGATCCACTGGTCGCCGATCGCCTCTACGAACGCCGCGAGCTTCTCTTCGCCGTGACGGTCGAGCAGGAAGTCGAAGAACATCGCGCCGTACGCGTACGAGCGGTTCGACCCCGGCCAAAGCGGGGAATCGCCCGAAGCCTGGTCCACGGACTCGAAGCGCCCTTCCAGCACGGCGGTGCGTACCTGCGCCTCCAGAATCGTGCCCCGAACCCGTCCCGCTCCGGTGAACCGGGACTCGTACCACGTCGCGATGCCCTCGATGGGCCAGAGGGGCGTCGCCCGCTCGGGGAAGAAGGGGAAGTCGTACTGACCCCGGCCGAAGACGGCGCGAGCCACCCCGCCGACCGGGTTGTCCACGTGGTCGAGGTGGAGGATGTGGGCCAGCTCGTGGAGGATCACCAACTCCAGCCACTCGTCGTGGTGCCCGATGGTCAGGAAGTCGACCGGCGGCCGGGCGAAGATGGTGATCCGGTTCGACGGGGTGACCTGCGCGAAGCCATTCGGCTGGTCGGTATGGTCGGTGAGCAGGAGATCGATCGTGCCCGGTGGCGGCTCCACGAAGTGCCCTTCGAGCCGCGCCCACGACTCCTCGGCGCGCAGCGCCGCCCTCCCCGCCAGCTCTTCCAAACCTTCGGGATAGGTGACCCGAAAGTGCTCGGTCTCCATCGTGCGCCATCGCTCGTCGGGGGCCTGGCCCGAAGCCGGCACGGGGCGGCCGAACAGGAGGGCGAGCGCGACCGGCAGGAGACGAGCCGCAGCCCTGGATCGCGTGATCGACCGCCCCCCCC
>JANQME010000167.1 GCA_028280205.1 Longimicrobiales bacterium | reverse complement strand
GTACGTACGCCTGCCGGACCGCGATGCCGTGCACCTGCTCGAAGGAGATCTCCGGGCGCAGGTGTCTCGTGGTCTGGAAGCGTGGCGTGACCGCACGATCGTCGCCGTCGACACGGCGCGGGCGGCCGAGCTCGAGGTGGTGCGGGGCGGGGACGCGTATACGCTCGTCCGGAGCGACAGCACGTGGAGCTTCGCCGACGGGGGCGTCGTCGAAGAGAGCGTCGTGCGCGGGATCCTCACCGAGCTCGCGCGGCTGTCGGCGGCCGGCTTCCTGGCGGAGGGCGACTCGGTCGCCGGACTGCCCGAGGCCGCGTCCACGACCGTGCGGTCGGCGAGCGGCGACGAGCTCGCACGCGTTTCCTTCGGGGCGGGGGAGAGCGGTCGCTGGGCGCGCTCGTCGGAGCGCCCCTACCTCTACCGCGTCACGACCTTCCGCGTGGATCGGGTGGCGCCGGAGCGGGAGACGGTGGCGCCGGGCGGGTAGGAGCTCGGGGCTACTCCTCCAACGCCCCCCACCCCCGCGCGTACAGCTCCGGAAAGCGCTTCAGGTAGCCCGGATACGTGCGCGTAGCCTCCTCGACGGTCGCCCGCGACAGCGCCACCACCGTCACGGGCTCCTCGCTCTCGGCCAGCACCTCGCCCGTCGGAGCGATCGCGATCGAGGGACCACCGATCGATGCGCCGCCCTCAGGACGGGGCCGGTTGGCGGATAAGACGTACGCCCCGCTGGTCACCGCGTTCGCCCGCAGCACCAGACGCCACCGCTCGTACGTCTCCGACGGGGTGGCGCGCGGCGCGAGCACGACCTCCACCCCCTGCGCGGCCAGGAGCTGGATCCCCTCGGGCCGATTCACGTCCGAGCAGATCTGGAGGCCCACGCGGAGCGGGAGGCCGGGGACGAGGACCGGCGGTTCGTCGCCCGCGACGTAGTGGCTCGTCTCCCAGTACCCCTCCTCCTCGGGGAGGTGAACCTTGTCGTAGCGGCCCAGTACCGCGCCGTCCGCACCGTAGACGACGGCCGTGTTGCGCCGTCGGCCGTCCCCGTCGCAGACGATGGCTCCGCCGACGAGCGCGATGCCGACCGTGCGGGCCGCCTCCGCCATCCGGCGTTGGCGCGGCCCGTCGACGGGCTCGGCGTCCTCGTCGTGGGAGACCTTCGTGGCCGGCGCCCACCCGTTGAGCGGGAGCTCGGGGAGGAGCGCGGCATCCGCGCCGAGAGAGAGCGCGCGCTCCAGGTGCTCGACCAGCTTCGAGCTGTCGGAGTCGTCGAAGAAGACCTCGTGGATCAGCGCGACGCGCAGCGCGTCGCCGGCCGGCGCGGCCGGCTCACCGGACGCGTCATCGGGTGCCTCGTGCTCGCCAACCCCAGGGTCGGTCACCCGAAGGAGATCCCCTGCGCGAGCGGCAGCTCCGTGCTCCAGTTCACCGTGTTCGTCTGCCGTCGCATGTACGCCTTCCACGCGTCGGATCCGGACTCGCGCCCGCCGCCGGTCTCCTTCTCGCCCCCGAAGGCCCCCCCGATCTCGGCGCCGGAGGTCCCGATGTTCACGTTGGCGATTCCGCAGTCGCTCCCCCGGTGCGAGAGAAAGTGCTCCGCTTCGCGGACGTGGTTCGTGAAGATCGCCGACGAGAGGCCCTGCGGGACGTCGTTGTGCAGCGCGAGCGCCTCGTCGAGCTCGGCGACGGCCTCTTCGGGCCCTGCGTCGGCGGAGCCGTAGTCGATGATGTACAGGATCGGAGCGAACGTCTCGTCCTGCACGATCTCGAAGTCGTTTCGGGCCGACGCGATGCACGGGGTGACGTAGAGCCCGCCGGGGTAGTCGTCTCCCGCCAGGCGCTCGCCGCCGTAGAGGATCTCGCCGCCCTCGGCGACGACCTTCTCCTTCGCCGCCATCATCGCGTCGACCGCCGCGTCGCTCAGCAGGGGGCCCATCAGGGTGCCGTCGTCGAGCGGGTTGCCGATGCGTACGCCTTCGTACGCCTTCGTGAGTCGCCGGACGAGCTCGTCGCGCACCGAGCGGTGCACGAGGATGCGCCGTGTGCTGGTGCAGCGCTGCCCTGCCGTGCCGACGGAGCCGAAGAGGATCGCGGGCAGCGCGAGGTCGAGGTTGGCGCTCGGGGTCACGATGATCGCGTTGTTGCCCCCGAGCTCCAGGATCGTGCGTCCCAGCCGCGCGCTCACCACCTCGCCGACCCGCCTACCCATGCGGCACGATCCCGTGGCCGAGACGAGCGGGATCCGGCGGTCGTGGATGAGGCGCTCTCCGATCGTCGCTCCCTGTCCGACGACGAGGGAGAACACGGCCGGATCGACCCCGTTCTCGCGACAGACGTCGGCCGCGATCCGTGTCACGGCCACCGCGGTCAGCGGGGTCCGCTCCGAAGGCTTCCAAACCGTCGCATCGCCGCACACCGCGGCGAGCGCCGCGTTCCAGCTCCAAACGGCGACGGGGAAGTTGAACGCGCTGATCACGCCGACCACACCGAGCGGGTGCCACTGCTCACGCATGTGATGATCGGGCCGCTCGCTCGCCAGGGTGAGCCCGTAGAGTTGGCGGGAGAGCCCGGTGGCGAAGTCGCAGATGTCGATCATCTCCTGCACCTCGCCCTCCCCCTCCGCCCGGATCTTCCCCATCTCGAGCGTGACGAGCGCGCCGAGCTCGGCCTTCTTCTCGCGCAGCCGGTTGCCGAGCTGCCGCACGACCTCTCCCCGCTTCGGTGCAGGGACGCGGCGCCACTCCAGGAATGCTTCGCGGGCCCGCTCGACGATCCCGTCGTACTCGGCCTCCGTCACCTCGCGGACCGCACCCAGACGGCCCCCGTCGATGGGCGAGTGCACCTCGAGGAGCGGGCCGGACCCCACCCACGCCCCGGCGAATCCGCCGGGATGTTCGTCTTCGAGGCCGAGGGCGGAGAGGATCGAGGCGGTCTTCATCGTGGCGCAGTGCGGCGGGGAGGGGTCAGGCGAAGATCGCGTCGAGTCGGGTCGCGCGGTATGTGAAGATCCGCTCCAGGCGCCGCCGCACGAGAGGCAGCGCGATCGCGCCCAGCGGTTCGAGCGGGAGACGCCAGCGCACCTCGTCGATCATGCGCACGCCGCCGTCGACCGGCTCGAAGGTGTGGCGGTGGATCCACGTGCGGTACGGACCCCGGAGCTGCTCGTCGGTGAAGGCCCGGGGCGGCTCCCACTCCGTGATCTCGGTTCGCCAGCCGAACCGGATGCCTTGAAGGCGAAGCCGATAGTCGATGAGCGTGCCGGCGGCCATCTCGATCGGGAGGGGCGTCACGATCCGGAAGTCGAGCTCGGGCGGCGTGATGATCTGCAGGTTCTCGGCGCGCGAGAAGAAGTCGAACACCTCCTCCAGCGGTCTCGGCACGAGGGCCACGGCGCGGAGCAGCCGCCCCCGCGAGTTGCGGGCGCTGGGGACGTCCGGATCGATGGACGGTGGACCCACGGTCGGTTCAGTGCGCGTCGTGCGCCGCGGCGTCGCGACCGGCCAGCTCCAGGCGGGAGACGACCGGAGCGGCGATCGCGATCCGCGTACCGGAGTCGAAGAGGAAGACCACCTCGACGGTGTCACCGACCGCGAGGTCGCGTTCGAGCTCCTCCAGCATCCCGTGCCGTGCCCCGGGCAGGAGCTCGAGGCGATCGCCGCCGGGGATCGGCATCGACGCGATGGCGCGCATGGTCGTCATCCCGCCGGCCGTCTCCGTGGCGTGCAGCGAGCCCCGTCGGGCGAGGGGGGAGGCGAGATCGACGAGCGCGTCGTCGGGTCCGCCGTTCTCGATGCGGGCGTACACCCCGGCGCTCGTCCGGCCGACCGGCTCACCCACGCGGACGTCGTGTACCGCGAGACCCTCTTCGGCGATGGGGGTGTCGGCGCCTCCCGAGCACGCGGCCAAGGCGATCAGGCCGGCGGCGACCATGGGCATGCAGGCCGGCGCGGGCCCGCCGTCGACCGGGCGCTCGCCGGTCACCGGGCGTCGGTCGCCTACCATTCCAGCGCCATGAGGAGCCGCAGGTCTTCGGCGATCTCGGTCGGCGTGGCGCGGTCGAACGGGTAGATGAAACGACCCAGGCCGTCGGGTGTGATCAGAAAGAGCGACGCAGGGTGGGGCACGAGATACCCACCCTGCTCTCCGGGCATGCGCTCCCAGCTCGTCGTGGGTGGGAGGACGAAGCCCATCTCCGCCAGGAGCTTCTCGAGCTCCACGGTGGGCGTCACCAGCCCGAGCCCGGGCGCCCGCAGTCCGGCGAGCCACTCCGAAATCCGCTCGGGCGTGTCGCGGCGCGGATCGACCGAGATGAAGACGAGCCGGACCCGCTCACGTTCCGCTTCGGTGAGTTGCTCGAGCGCGGCGTTCGCCACCGCCATAGAGATCGGGCAGACGTCCGGACAGTAGGTGTAGCCGAAGAAGAGAAGCGCGAAGCGGCCGGCCGTCTCCTCGCGCAGGTCGACGGTTCGGCCGTTCTGGTCGGTGAGCTCGAAGGACGGAAGGGTGAACGGCCGCGCCGACTCCGCGGCCGTCATGCGGAGCGCGACGCGGGAGAGCTCGTCGTCGGGTCCGCCGCACGCCGCCGCGAGCTGGAGCGCGAGGAGCGGCGCGAGCACCCGCCATGTCCGCGCCGTTCTCGACCTCACCCTCGTTCTCACTCGCGCACCGTCCGCTCTGTGGCCTGCCATTCCCCAACCGACATGAATCCTCGTCCGTTCCGGGTCGGCGGAGGTTGGCGGTCACTCCGCCTTGAACGCCTCCACCGGATCGACGCTGGTACCCCTCCAGGCCGGTAGGAGTGTCGCGGCGGCCGCGGCACCGAACAGCGCGACGCCGACGGCGCCGAACGTCAGTGGATCCGTCGGCG